>DASRYX010000519.1:0-15229 GCA_035686985.1 Planctomycetaceae bacterium
GAAACGGCAGCAACGACGCGAGCAGCGTGATGATGGGGAACAAGCTGTTTCGCAGCGCATGCACCAGCACGACGCGCGACTTGCTGCAGCCTTTGGCTTCCGCTGTGCGGATGTAATCCTGCCGGATGACTTCCAGCATGCCGGCCCGCATCTGGCGGCTGATGTAAGCGAGCCCGCCGTACGTGAGACACGCGACCGGCAGCACGATGTGTTGCACATAGTCGACGAACCGTCCCCATACGGAGAACTGGTCAAAGTTCTGCGACTTGAGGTTCATGATCGGCAGCACCGGCGGCGTCAGGCCGATCGTGGTCCACCATTCGGACACGACCGCCATTCGCAGCAACTCCGCAACCCAGAACGACGGCAGGCTGTAAAGGACGAACAGCACCACCGTCACGATCCGATCGGACCGCGAATGGGGATACGCTGCACTCCAGATCCCGGAAGGAATGGCGAGCGCGTAAATCAGCACGAACACAATCAGATTCAGCAGCACGGTGACCTTCATAGCTTCCCAGAGTTCGCCCCAGATCGGACGTTCGTTCTGGTAGAAGATCATGTCGAGAGTCACGAACCGCTTGAGAAAGTAGCCGAACTGCACGGGCAGTGGTTTGTCGAAATGGAACTTCGCGCGAAACCGTTTCTCCGCGGCTTCGGTTCCGCGCTCGGCGTTGAGTCCTCCGACGGCCTGCTCGCCACCGCCCCCAAATTTCTGCGAGGCGGGATCGCCCGGGGCGAGTCGCACAATGAAAAACGACACCACAATGATCCCCAGCAATGTGGGGATCATCAGCAGGGCACGTTTCAGCAGATAGTTCAACACGGGACGACTTCGGAGAGAATCAACGAGACCCACGGTTCAGAAACCGTGGGCTTCCGGCGGAAAATCAGTTGCGGAGCTGTTCGTCTTTGGGGACGTACCATTCGGTGAGATCAAAGCCCGGGCGGATACGGTACCACTTCACGCCGCGGAAACGTTGATGATACGCGCCGAAGTCTTTCGGGCAGCAGACGAAGTTGTAGGGCTGTTCCCGATCGAGCAGACGGTGAAACGCGAAGTTCACTTTCTGCCGCTGCTTGTCATCCAGTGTCAGCCGCAGCCGTTCGATCAGTTCGTCGGCCTGCGGATTGTCGAACGAGACGTGATTGCTGCCCCGGCTTTCTTTACCCGCGCCGCTGCTGTGCCAGATCTGATACGGATCGCTTTCGATCGGCATCGCCCAGCGCATCATGCAGATATCGAAGTCTTTGGCTTTAATCTTGTCGATGTACGAGGCCCATTCCAGCGGGCGGATTTCCACGCTGATGCCGGCGGTCTGGGCGCTCTTCTGAAACAGTTGCAGCGCCTGCATGACGACAGGGTTGCCGGTCGCCACGGGCACGACGAACTTCATCGGCTGGCCGTCCTTGTCGAGCACGCCGTCGTTGTCGGTATCGACCCATCCGGCTTCGGCGAGAAGATCGCGGGCCGCGTCGGGATCGTAACCGAGCGGCGGGACGCTATGGTCGTATCCAGGACCGAAGTAGTACTGCGTGCCGGACACCAGTGCGGCTTCGTTGAACAACTTTTCCTTCACGAAGTCCTGCTTGTCGAACAGCATGCCTAGCGCGATCCGCACGCGGCGGTCCTGCAGCGCCGGCCGTTGCATATTCCAGCCGAAGTAATAGAACATTGGGGTGAACCACGCCGCCTTCACATATTTCTCGCTGAACCAGTCGGGCGGACCTTTGAGGTCTTCGAAATACTGCTCGGGCGTCATCGAGTAGAAGAAGTCGATTTCTCCGGCCTTCAACGCCTGCATTGCCGTAACGTTGTCCGGGATGAATTTCACGATGATCTTGTCGAGGTACGCGGCCCGTTTCGGCAGCCAGTAGTTGGGATTGCGGACGAGTTCGACGCGATCGCCGGTTTCCCAGCGTGAGAAAACGTACTGCCCTGTTCCGAGCGGCGCACGGTTGTAGGTGGGATCGTTGTTAAAGAACTTGCCGAATTCCGCGCCATGCGCGCTGATCTTCTTCTGTGCGGCTTCCTGCTCCGCGGTGAGGCGTTCGAGCGTCAAATCTTTCCCGGTGTTTTCTTTCAGCAGCTTGGCGAAAAAGTGGAACGGCGGCGTCATCTGTCCCAGCCCCGCGACGAATTCCAGGGATTTGAAGTACTGCTGGCGATAACGCATCCGGACGCGGTGCGGTCCGATCGCCGTGCATTCGATCACGTCACTGTAGTACGTGCGGATCGAGTCCCCATCGACGGTGGGGTTATTGATCGCCGCAAAGGCAAACTCGAGGTCGCGGGTAGTAAACGGCTCACCATCAGACCATTTCACATCATCCCGCAGGTCGAGTGTCGTGTATGTTTCCTGCTGGCGGTCGATCCATTCGCCCTTGGGCAGGACGAGTTCCGTTTTGTTCGCCGCCTTGAGTTCGGCGACCAGCGGATTGTCTTCCGTTGCCGCAGTGACGGTGAGCGTCCCGTCTTCGGCGAGCGTCGATTTCCCGAAGACTTCCGCGGCGACCTTTACGGTGTACTTGCCGGTGGGCATGCCACTGAGGGCCACTTTCCCGGCGGCGTCGCTCCACAGGTGATATCCGTTCGACGGTGCGCCGACGATTCGCTCGAGCGGGAAGACACCGACCCAGACGTTCCCGAGCGGCTTGTCGTCGTCGCCGAGCGTTGTGAAGTCGATCTTCATCGGCGCGGCTTTTTCGTCCCCCTTGGGCGGAGCGACGTATTCGACGTCGACGGTTGCGGCGGGCTCGCCTTGACCATCGCGCTGCAGGCGCCGTTTCTTTCCCGGTGTGTCGGGGGAAAGTTTGATCGAGTCTTCCCGCACCCACTTCGACGCCATGTGCGGCTCGAACTCGAAGGTTTCCGGGTTTTGCCAGAGCAGAGCTTCCTGCACGTACTGCCCGATGTAATGCATGACCGCGGACGTTTCCGTGATCGGGTTCATCACCTTCGGCTCGGAGTTGAACCGGATGACGAGTGCATCCCCGGTGACCTTTTCGCCCGCCTTGCCTTTGGCGTGCTCATTGCCGACGTCGGCCGGCAAGGCTCCGGTCAGTTGCAGCGACTGGGCTTCGGTCTTGATCCGCGGGATCGGAATACCGTCGACTTCCGTCATGATCTCGACGGCGAGCGGATCAGAACTGGCGACGCTTCCGGTGGCGGTGGTGTCGCCCGGGAGTGTCTCGGACGGCGTGCCCAGGTCGGTTGTCGGGGATCCGGAGGTCGAGGGCGGCGGGTTCGGTTTCGAAGACGATGTACAACCGACATTCAGCAGGACGAGAAGCGAGAGTCCTGCAATCCACCGACGCCACGTTGTCTGCATTGAGCCGCATCCTTCCTGAATCCGCGGCCGGCGTGATCTCCCCGGTTGGGCGATCCGTCCGGCCCACCAACTTCCGTAGACGCGATTCTGGCAGAGATGCTGCAAGCTGACAAGGGCGAAGGAATTGCGCCAAGATTCTCGCCGACCAGCCCGCAGCACCAGCCAGCGATTCTTTCTACGTCAGAACGGAATCCCTTGCTGGCGCTGCGGGCTGGTACGATGATTTAATCATCTAAGTCTTTGGTAATCGCGTGGACGCTGCTCATGCCGGAAGAGGAATTCGACATCGTCGATACGCAGGACCGCGTGATCGGTCAGGCGCCGCGGTCGGTCGTGCATGCCTATCGCTGGCTGCATCGGGCGGTCCATATCTTCGTGTTCAACACGAAAGGCGAGTTGCTCGTTCACAAACGCTCGGCGACCAAAGACGAATGTCCGGGTCTCTACACATCCTCCGCGTCGGGACATCTCAGCGCGGGTGAGGATTACGACATCGCCGCCGTGCGGGAATTGCAGGAAGAACTTGGATTGACCGCACCGCTGGAGTGGCTGCAGAAGTTCCCCGGCGGTGCGGAGACTTCGTACGAATTCAGCGGGCTGTACCGGACCGTCACTGATGCCGAACCCCAGTTCGACCCCGGGGAAATCGAATCGGGCGAGTTTTATCCGCTCGCGGAAATCGCCGCGTGGGTGGAAAGCGCCCCGGCTGACTTCACGCCCTGTTTTCGCACCCTGTTCGCCTGGTACTGGCAGACTCACGGACGAGCTGCCCAGTGAGATTGCAGCGTGAGTACGATCACATCGGCAAAACTCGCGGTGAAGTTGTCGCAGGGCGTGCTCTGCGCCTTGACTTCACCCGGGGGAAACGAATACTGGAGGACTGAAATCGAGGGGCCGCGAGGCTACCTCTTTCCGCGGTGAGGCCGTGTGAACCGGGTCAGGTCTTAACGGAAGCAGCCCTAAGCATTTGGTTCTCAGGTGCGGACGGAGGTAGCTTCCCGGCCCTTTTTCGTGCCTGCGGCAGCCGGATGAGATTCCCCGGTGTGCCACGGCTCTGTGAGCTGTGTCTTTCCGCACATGACGCTCATTGATCGCGCGGCTGACACAGCCGTGGCACACGGAATGGGTGTTGCCCGTGTTACTCGCTGGCGTTGCCGCCGCGCGTGTGCTAAAAACTTCTGTTCAGGATGTCGGGCACTCTGCGCGAATTTCGTGCGAACAGGACCGTGTGATGGACGCTGTTTTTTCGAGTCTTCTGCAGCTGGTGACCGCCCTGTGGCAACTGGTGGTCGCGCTGTTTTTTGTGATCACTCCCTGGGCGCCGCTCATCGCCTGGCTCGCCTTCTGGCTGTTCGCCGTCGACTGGGTAAAACTGCGGGCGGTGCTCGTCAAAGGGGGCTGGATCGGCCTGCTGCTGATCGTCTTCATGACAACGCTGATCTGGGGGTTGATCGCGCCGCCTGCCGGGAATTATCACAACCTGCTCGGTTTGCATCTCTCGAACTTTGCCGGCAAGTTTGCTTACGTTGCAGCCTTGACGGTGATGATGCTGCTGTGCGGTTCGATTCAACTCTCGGGCCTGTGCGGTCGCTGGGCGTACTTCCCGGAAATCACCCCGCTCGATGGCGACCACGGCCATGATCATCATGGTCACGATGACCACGCGCACGGCCACGCCGCTCACGCGCATTAGAGTCAGCGCAGAAGCCCAAGGTTTCTGAACCCTGGGTCTCCTTCTCTTCAGATATCAAGGAAATCGCATCATGGCGGAAGGCAACGGCAATCAGACGGAAACGCGTCCGCAGCAGCCGGTCCAGACCATTTCCGAACCGGAAGGTCTGCAGCCGCTTTATGCGAATTTCTGCCAGGTGTCGCACACTCCGGAAGAGCTGGTGCTCGACTTCGGCCTGAATCCGCGGCCGTTTGAAGTATCGCCGCATCCGATCAAGATTTCACAGCGGCTCGTGGTGAATCCCTACACGGCGAAGCGCATGTGGGCCGCCCTTGGTGTCGCCTTGGAACGTCACGAACGGACCTTTGGCCCGATCGAGATCGACGTCAACAAGCGGCTCGCCCAACGTCCGGCTCAACAGCCGAAGTAATCTCCGAAAAGTGTGGCCGGGGCTGGAGCGTCTTCGCGAAGCCCCGGAATCACCATCACCGGGGCTTCCCTGCGGTCCAGCCCCGGCCACCCACGGACGTCTACGCGGTCGGCCCGCGTTCGAGAATATCCCACACGACGCGGGCGTCCTGGCCGTCAATGAGGCTGCCCGCCCCCGTGGGGCGCGGGAAGCTGGTTTCCGTCGGCGTGATGCCCAGCAGGTGCAGCAGCGTCGCGTGGTAATCGTAATGATTCACCACGTTGCTGATGGCCTTGTGACCAAGTTCGTCGGTTTCACCGTAGACGAGGCCGCGCTTCACGCCGCCGCCGGCGAGCCACATGCTGAAGCCGTAAGTGTTATGGTCGCGGCCGATGTTCTTCTCGTTCTGAATGACCGGCAGCCGGCCCATTTCACCACCCCAGTGAACGAGCGTGGTATCGAGCATGCCGAGCTGTTTCAGATCGGCAATCAGCGCCGCCGCCGGTTGGTCCGTCCGCTTGCAGACCGCGGGCAACGCTTTCTCGATATTCCCGTGGTGGTCCCACGTCTGATTGCCAGTATGGAGCTGCACGAACCGCACGCCGCGCTCGACCAGCCGCCGGGCAATCAGGCAGCGTGATCCGTAGTCTTTGGTGACCGGATCATCCAAGCCGTAGAGCTTGTGAACCGCTTCGCTTTCCTTGGTGAGATCAAGCGCTTCCTTCGCCGCGAGTTGCATCCGCGCGGCGAGTTCATAACTTTGAATGCGGGCCGAGAGATCGGTCTCGCGCGGATGCTGTTCGAGATGATCGCGGTTGAGCTGCTGCAGATAGGACAGATACCGTTCCTGCGCACTGCCTTTCAAATAGGGCGGCGGATCGAGATTAAGAATTCGCGGCTCAACCGGGCGGATGACCGTTCCCTGATACAGCGATGGCAACCAGCCGTTCTGCCAGTTTTCAACGCCGAGGACCGGCAGCCCCCCGGGATCGGTCAGCACCACAAACGCCGGCAGATTCTGGTTTTCGCTGCCCAGTGCATACGTCACCCAAGATCCCAGCGATGGTCGGCTGGCCTGGATCCGCCCGGTGTTCAGAGCATTGATCGACTGCCCGTGGTTGTTTACCCCCGTGTGCATCGACCGGATCAGGCAGATGTCATCCGCGACGCTGCCCAAGTGCGGCAAGAGTTCGCTCAGGTCCATGCCGCACTGGCCGTACTTCGCGAACTTCCACGGGCTGCCGAAGAGTTTCGCGCTCGCTTCCGCGGCGTTGTCGTACTTGATATCCCCGGTGTAGGACTGCAGATGCCGCTTGTTGAGTTCGGGTTTCGGGTCGCACAGGTCGATGTGACTGGGGCCGCCCTGCATGAACAGTGAAATCATCGCCCGCGTCTGCGGCGGCTTCGGTGTCGAGCGCGGCTGCAGATCAAACGTAGGCCGTTCGAGGAGTGGCTTCGCGGGCGCGGCGTGGGCGGCGTCCTGCTGCAGCAGCCACGCCAGCGCCAGGCCACCGATGCCGAAGGCCTGTTGCTCCAGAAAATGTCGTCTTGAGTAATGAGTCATCATTGCCTCGTAATTCGTCGGGTGGCGGGGGCGCACCGCGCCAGCGGAAGCCCCCGAAAACCACGCGTGTTATCCGGGGGCTTCCTTCGGTGCGCCCCCGCCACCCGGCTGCTAAACGTTGAAAATCGAATTGCTCAGCGTGCCGGTACTGTCGGCGAACGTTTCCTGTTCGATCCCCATCGACCGCAGGATGCTGAGAAACATGTTCGACATCCGCGTTTCTCCGTTCCGCCAATACTGACCATGCTTGAGCCCGAGGTTGTTCCCCCCGGCGATCAGCGTGGGGAGATTTTTGGGATAGTGCGTCGTGCTCGCCCCGCTGCCGAAGAGGACGATGGTGTTGTCGAGCACGCTGCCATCGCGATCCTGGTATTCGGTCAACCGCTTGAGGAAGTGCGCCACCTGCTCGCTGAGAAATAGATCGAATTTCGCGAACTCGAGCTGGCCGTCTTTATCCCCGGCGTGCGACAGGTTGTGATGCGTCCGCGTGAGGCCGAGCTTTAGCGGAAACGTGTCGCTGATCCCCATGCCGTCTTCCCGATTCAGCATGAACGTCACCGAGCGGGTGATGTCCGCATCGAAGGCCAGCGCGATCAGATCAAACATGTTGCGGTAATACGACGCCGGTTCGCTCTCATTGGTGACCGTCAGATCGAGGTGCGAGTAATCCTGCGTCTTCAGCGGGATATCGATCCACTTCTCCGAAGCGATTAGTCGAGACTCGACTTCATTCAGCGACGTCAGATACTGCTCCATCCGTTCGCGATCGGTCTTGCCGAGCTGCTGATTCAGTGACTTCGCACTGTCGACGACGGCGTCGACCAGTTTGATCCGGCGCTGCAGGGCCGCGCGTTCGGACTGCAGCGAGTTGCGATCGCCGCGGAACAGCCGGTCGAACAACCGCCGGGGGTTGTTCTCTGCCGGGATGGGGCGGCCTTCCACGCTGTAGGAGATCGTGCCGGTGCGGGAGAGAAACCCAGTGCCGGCGTCGATCGACAACACGAGTGACGGTTGCCGGCAGTGCTGCTTTGTGTGCTGCGCGACCACCTGATCGAGACCGACCGAGTTGTAGGCCCCCGGCTTCGGGTTGTGCAGCGGGGCACCGGTGAGCCACATATCGGAACAGACATGCGGGTCGGCCTTCGGACCACTCGGATGATACATGCCGCCGAGAAAACTCACCTGATTGCGGAAGGCACTCAGCGGTTCCGTCGACTTGCTGAAAACGAATGCGCCGTCTTTTTCAGCAGTCGGAAACCAGTGCCAGTCGTCGATGCCGTGCTCAGTCCGGGGCAGCGACATGCCGTTCGCGGTGTAGAGCGCACAAAACCGCCGCGGCGACTGTGCCGTCGCTTCGGCTCCCATGGCGTCAAGCAACGGCAACGCCAAGGCGGCTCCACCGACGCCACGCAAGAAGGACCGGCGATCGAGTGTGAATGGCGATGTCATGAACTTTCTCCACACGCAGCAAGCCGGCGGCTATTTCTCGAGAAACATCGGGCTCTGGATCACATATTGAAGCATGTCCCGCAGCCGGTAACCATCGGCTTTCAGCCGTTGGCTGTCACGTTTCAGGAACTCGATTTCGTTGTAGGTCAGGCCGCGACCGATGGCATACACCGTCAGATGTTTCAGCACGCTGAACGCCACTTGGTCGAGGCGTTCGTCGGCGAGGTAGCGCTGCAGACCGTGGAAACCGGTGATCTCCGTCTGATCGGGCAAGGTCGACCGGGCATCGACGGCCTGTGTTTTCCATCGGCCGCCAGCGTCGAATTCCTCGAACGGAACACCCCACGGGTCAATCTTCGCGTGGCAATTCGTGCAGCCGGGCTGATTGCGATGCCGCTCCAACCGCTCGCGAAGTGACAAGGTCGGATCATCCTTCACCGTCGGCACATTTGGCGGTGGATCGTCCGGCGGATCCGCAATAATCCGTCGGGCGAGCCACGCGCCGCGCTTCACCGGATTGGATTCACGTCCATCGGACAATCCCGCGAGAATCGCCGATTGCGTTAACAATCCCCCGAGATCATCGCGGCGATGCGGGATCGCGACGAAGTCGAAACCGTTCTCCGTGGTGTCGGCCAGATCGTAGTAATTCGCCGTGACCTCGTTCGCGACGATAAAGTCCGCATCAATCAGGTTGCGGACGCTGAGATTGTTCCGCATGAGATGCTGAACGAAGCGGATCGGCTCCTGCCGCAGTTGAGTGCGGGTGTCGCGCGTTAGCTTCGGAAACCGTTCGCGGCTGGGTTCGAGCACTGCGAATTTGTCGAGAGCCAGCCATTGTGATGTGAACTCATTCACGAACCGCTCGAAGCGTGCGTCGGCGATCAGCCGTTCCACTTCGTTATTCAGTCGTTGCCGGAGTGTTCCCGCCGCCGCGGCACTCAATATGGCTTCATCGGGCGGGCTGTTCCACAGGAAGTACGAGAGCTTCGACGCCAGTTCAAACTCATCGAGCGGTTCGGCTTCGGGGCCGTGGCTGTTCTCGATGTGAAACAGAAATTGCGGCGACGTGAGCGCCACCAGCAAGGCATCTTTCACGCTGTTCTGGAAGTCGATCCCACTGGCCGCGGACTTCTCATAGACCGCGAACAGCGACTGTTCTTCCTCGGCGGTCACCGGCCGGCGGAACGCGCGGGTGGCAAATCGCCGGATGATCACCCGGGCATACGCGGGTTGATCATCCGTACGGTCAAAGTCCACGAACAGATTGCGATGCGACGCGGGTGGCCATGCATCGTACAGCGGGCCTTCGAATTCGATCGATCGGATCAGCAGCCGCGGCATATCCCGGCCGTCGGTGAACTCGCTGCGAACCCCGATCTCTCGAATCCCTGCAAGATAGTTGACGTTGTCTTTTTCCACGTCGGGACTGGGGAAATTGCGGATGGCCCCTTCGAAGACATACCGCTGCAGGGCGGTGTCGGGAACCGTTTGTGGCACTCCGACCGGACTAAGGGTGCTGCCGCAATCGCGTCGCAGACCAAGATGCACACCCACACGCGGCGATCGCGTTTCAAACACGGCGAATCGTTTCGCCAGCGTGTGGTCTGCCGTCAGCGGCGTGAAGACCAGCTTTTCGAGCGGTCCGTTGCCTGCGAGTTGCACCTTCAACGGCAATGCTCCGGCGGGGAGCCGCGCGACAAGAAACGCCGGCTGATTCAACGTACCGAGGAATTGCCGTTCGCCGAGCGTGAACATTAGCTCTTTGGGCTTCTTGTCTTCGGATGCCCCGGGGTACGCATCAATCTGATAGATCCCCGCGGCCGGAATCATCACCGTCGTTGTAGCCGACGGCTCCGGAACCGTGGTCGATTGATCGGAGTTCGCGGTAGCGGTGCCGGGCTCGAGCAGCAGGCCGTCGTCATACTTCGCTGCAGTGACGGTGACGCGGAAGCGGCCGTGATCCGGAAGCTCGCGCAACGAAATCTTGAAGTTGGCCCGCGGACCGTAGGTGCTCTCCACACCGAAGATTTCTTCACTCGGAATCGCCGGTCGCAAGAGCAGACCTTGAGGAACTGTGCTATACGCCCGGCCTTTCGGATAGCCGTGGGCTCCGCGCATGCAGGCAAAGACCGCGTGGTAAATGCTGTCGAAGTCCCGCCAGCCACGGACGGTGTCATTCCCCTGATAACCTTCGATGAACCGGAATTTCGTCGGCATCACAAACGGTTCAAACGCGAACGGTTTCTGAGTCGTGAGTTGCGTCACGGTGAAGTCGGCGTTGTTGAGCAGCAGGCTATCCGCGCCGAGAATCAGGTTGTCGCGACACGGCTCCGAATTGATTCCTGTGCCGAGATCCATGCGGAAATTCTGAATCACGGGCTTTGCCGTCACTTCAACGAGACTGCGGTCGAGCGCCTTCTCGGCGATTTCGAAATACGTTTCCAGCAGCAACGGCGAGAGCGCCAGTGTCTCCTGATTGTTCACGAAGCCGTCGCGTGAGACGGCGTCCGGGGGCAGCACATCGGCTAGCTCGTCTTCCAGCAGCAACAACTCCCGCAGCGTGTTGCGATATTGCGAGACCGTCAGCCGCCGCGCTGAACCATTTTTGGGCGTGGGTCGCGACCGCGCCATCTTCAACCCGGCATCGATCCAGTCCACGAAGTGTCGACGAACATCCGGCTTCGGCTGCGGTTCATCTTCGGGCGGCATCGCGCCCCCGTGGACCTGTCTGCGGATGCCTTCCCAGAGTTTGATGTGCCGATCTTCGAAGCTCGCATCGAGGTGATCGACGCGGATGCCGGACATCAATTCGTCGGGGTTGTGGCAGCGGATGCAGAACTGCTGGAGAAACGGCTGGATCTGTTGTGTGAACGCTGGTTGGAGTTCGGTCGCGGGTTCGGCCGCGCTGACGGACGCGTTCGCCATCAGCAGGCCGAGGACGGTGACCCGAAGGCGGGCGTTCATGAGCGAGTCCTGCGCAGCGAACAATTCCGGCGGGAGCGACGGCGGGGCAAGCGAGCACGCCAGTCTAGCACAACGCATCAACAATGACGAGCGCATTCCTCGCGCCGCTCGCTGAGTCCGAAGACGCCTTGTCTGCGTGCGAAAAATGACCTAGATAGCGGGTTGGACTCGGAAATCGTTCGTTCAAGGATGGCGTCATGATTCGCGCTGGCTTGGCAGGAATCCTTGCGCTGCTGTTGTTCGCCGGAGTCGCGGCGGCGGATTCGCCCACGGCTTACACCCATCCGGATCGCTGGGAATTTCTCGGTTCGCTGAGTTTTGATGTCGTACGGCTGCGCGATGCGCTCGCGGCGGATGTTGATGTCCTGCTGGCCTCCCGGATGCCGCAGAATCCGGAAGCGCTGGCGACGGTTCTCGCCGAACGGTTAACGGCGGGATATCGCCACAGCGGCTTTCCGGACGCGGTCGTCACCGGCGAGGTTCTGCAGGACCAGCAACGCATCGCGCTCGTGGTCGTCGAAGGCTCGCACTATCGCAACGGCGACGTCCGTGTGGAAGGAGCCGTGACGCTGCCGGTGCAAGAGCTGATCGCCGGTCTCACGCAGGGGACCGGCCCCAAGGATGCGTTTCTCCGCTGGTCATTGCCGCCCGAGCAGGGGGGCGTGAAGGAATGGTTCAAGCCCAGCGGTGAACGGGTGATCAAAGAAGCCGCGGTCTGGAAGAAGGAAGCGTCGACCAGCTTTGGCAGCAATCTCGAACGATCGATCACAGAAAAGGCCGTCCTGATCCTGCAACGGCTGGGCTACATGGAACCGGCGGTCTCAGCGCGACTGGAGCCGCAAGCGGACGGGCAGACCACACTGGTGATCCAGATCGAGAACGAAGGCCCCCGCGCGGTGCTCGGCGAGATCGAGGTTCACGGGAACGCCCTCAATTCCAGCGAGCAGATTCTCGGTTATCTCAACGTGAAACCAGGGCAGGAGCTCGACACCGATTCGGCGTCGCGGTGGCAATGGACGCTGCAGGAGTCCGTCCGGTTCTATGAAACGCGCGTCGAGATCACAGCTCCGCCGTTCGGCCCTGGACCATCGCGGCTGGACATTCACGTCGTCGAGATTCCCGAACTGCCGACGTTGAGCGAACCGCTCACGCCGCTGCAACAGGCGGCGACGCGAGCCGCGCGGTGGATGACCGGGCCGAAGCAGGAAGACTGGCAGCTGCGGCTGTCGGTAGAGATTGATGAAGCGAGCTCAAAGTTCCTGCCTTGGGCATGGCAGGGAGCAAAGAAGGCGAATCTCTGCTGGACGTTTTCCACGGCCGATCACGCGGCAATTGTAGAAGTCGATCTGGTTGATGCTCGCGAGCAGACGGTCTGGGCGGCGAACTTTCATCTCGGTGATCGCGAGTTGCAGTTTTTGAACCTGACGCGGGGGATCCGGCTGTCGTGCCCGACAGTCGACAGCCAGGTGGTCGCGACAGCGCACTGGTCGGTCCGTAAGCCGGACCAGGAAGGTCGCTCGTCGCTGCTGAACTTCGGACTGGGCATGCACAGCCGAGAGGGGGAAGCGTGCCTGCCCCTCCGGTTGGAAACAATTGTCGCACCGGCAGCGATTCTGATTGAAACCTTGCGTTCGGGAAGTACCGCCACTTTGGAAAACGGAGTTTTTCGTCTGTCGGTCGATAGTTTCGTCGCCGCGTTCGATGCGGAAACGGGGCGACTGCTGGAGTTCGGTAACCACCTCCGTGATATCGGGATGCAGATTTCGCTGCGGGCGGAGCCGGGTCTGTATCGTCAGCGGCGGCAAGAACAAGCACCGGCGTATCAGGCCTGCCGGGAGATCGCCTGGGACGCGGGAACCGTTACAACGCTCGGCCTCTTTGCGCTCGACACCTGGACCGAGTTGACTGGTGAGGGCGATATGAAAGGGGACGAGTTGTTGCCACTCGCCCGTCGGTTATTGAACGCCGGAGTCTTTCACGCGATCGATGAACAGCTGACGCTTGGCAAAGACAAAGGTGTGCAGCCTGCGTTGCAGTTCAGCATTCCGGCTCCTATTGTGACCGGACCGGTGCATCCGCTGGCCTGGGTCAAGCCGTTTCTCCATGTGGTATTCGCGGAGTATAGCCGCGTCTTCCCTCGTGATACCGGCGCATGGATCGCCGCTCGGGAAGCGGTTCTAGCGCTGGTCGGCGGTCGCAAGGGGGCGGTGCCACCAGCCCGTGTGGTCGAAGTCCTCGATCAGGCCGAAGCCGGACCGATCAGTTTTCTGCTCGCGACGGAAATGTTCCAGTTCGTCTCGCCGTATCATCGGTATGTGCTCGCGCATGCCACGCTTGACCGGCTCGACAGCCCGTCGTTGCGCTCGGACCTGCGCGTGCTGACGGATGAACGCAGCATTGCCGGGAAGGTAATGCTTGCCGTGATGACCGCGGTGCGGGATGCCTCGCCCGAGGATCTCGCGGTGATCGCCAACACAATGACGAAAGCCCACTTCGACGAAGTATTGCGACCGGCGTTTCGCGAACTGTCCCGCCGTAAAGATGAACCGTTATCGCAGGTGGTCCCCGATGTGCTTGAGCAGGTTTATCCCGCGCTGCTTCGTCCGCTGCTTCTGGCCGAGTTGCATCGACTGGAGACACCCGTCCGAGCGGCGAACGCGAAGCCTGATATCAAGCCGCTGGCGATGCCGGACACGCCGTTTCTGATCAAGCCGCTGGATCGGAAGCTTCCTCAACCGTTGCCAGACATCACGAAGCAGCAATTTCTGCCGAACCGGGATTGATGAAAACGGCCCCGTCATGTATTCACCTCGCTCCGATGATCGCGGATCGTCGGTTTCCGGGGGATTTTCAGGACCGAGCCGAGCATGGGGCGCTGGCGGCGACCGCTGACGTGGGGGCTGACCATCGGCTGTTGGCTGATGCTGGCCGCATGCGTCTCGGCCGAACCGCGGCGGCTGAATGAATCGTCGGAAACGCGCTCGCGACCGTTACCGGCCCGCAGTCATCCCGCGCCGACTACCACGGGGTCCTCGAACAGTCTGCCGGCGTCCACATCGGTGTGGGGCAGCCTGATTGGTCTGGCCGTCGTCGCGGGCGGATTGTTGATCGCCAGCCGCTGGTTGCGCGTGCACGGACCGGCGGGACTGCGTGGGTTGCCCAATGAAGCGGTCGAAGCCCTCGGTCAACGTGTTCTGAGCCGCGGCGTCGCCGTGCATCTCGTGCGCTGTGGTTCCCGCATGCTGGTTCTGGGTGTCGGCCCCGACGGGGTCCGCACGCTCTCCGAAATCACCGATCCGGTCGAAGTCGATCTTCTCGCGGGGGCGTGTCGCCGCCGTGATGAAACGGTGAATGGCGCGTCGTTCTCGCAGCTCTTCTCGCGCGAAGCCGCACCCGCACGCAATCCTGACGCACGCTCCCGCCGGTCCTTCACGGAGCCGGCCGATGCGTAACGCGGGCTTTGCCGTCATCCTCGTCGTCATTGTGTGCGGTTCGACGGCCACGACCTTAGCGCAGAACTCACCACGGGTCACGAACACCGGCGGTTCGGCCCCGGCGTTTCGGAACGATGTGCGTCCCGCGGTGGAGAATCGGCCCGCAGTTCCGAACGGAGTCGCTCCGGGACCGGTCGCACCCGTCACACCGCTTGGACTGGACGTCAACCAGCTCACGTCACCGCAGGGGCTGACATCGTCCCTGAAGGTCATGCTGCTGCTGACAGTGCTGTCGCTGGCCCCTTCGATTCTGATGATGACGACGTGCTTTGTGCGGTTTGTCATCGTGCTGGGATTGCTGCGGCAAGCGCTCGGAACGCAACAACTGCCGCCGAATCAGGT
>DASRYX010000520.1:0-2948 GCA_035686985.1 Planctomycetaceae bacterium
CCGCCAGCAGCATCCGATGGCTTTGCCACAGCGGTTCCTGTCCCGGTACCGAACCGATGTTGATCGACGCCGCATCGAAGACGAGCGCCGGCTGATGCGCCAACTCAATGCGTCGCGCCGCGGGATGAAGGGCAATCGCCCGATCCACGACGAGCTGCACGCCGCAACGGTCGCACAGCCGTGGCAGATCGATCAGCATGTCTTCCGGCTGGAACTTGCCGGCAATCACGCCCGCCAGCATTCCACTATATGCGGCGCGATCGAATGCCGAGACGAGCGTCAATCGGGCGTTAGGAATCGGGCGGCCACGCCACCAGGTGACAATCTGCAGATGCGCATGCCCCGCACCGAGCAGCACGATTTCCCGCGGAGGATCGGGTGGCGGAGACAACGCTTGCGGTTCAGGAGCGGGCGTCTCCTCGACAAGCTCCAGCTCGATGATGTCCTCTTCCGCCCCCTCTGCGGCCACCTCCGCGACCGGCAAAGCGTTCGGTCGAATGAAGATCGGTTCCGCAGGAGCGTCATCGGGAGCAGGCACCATCAAGCCCCCGGCGGTGTGATCCCGAAATCCTCAATCGTCAGCAGCGAACGGAATGGCAGGTTCCGCGCGGCGAAGTTGGCGGCGCCCCCTTCCTTGCGATCGACGATCCCCACCACCATCACGACTTCACAGCCGAGTTCGACGACGCGGTCAACGGCCTGCAGCGCACTGCCGCCGGTGGTCACTACGTCGTCGATGATCACGACCTTGCTGCCCGGCTTGACGGGGCCTTCGACCGCCTTCTTGGTGCCGTGGTCTTTGACTTCTTTCCGCACGAGAAAGCCAACGAGATCGCGGCCGGATTCCGCCGCCGCGGTGAGCACGCCGCCGACAATCGGATCCGCGCCGAGCGATAACCCGCCGATCGCATCGAACGGGATGTCTTTGAGCAGTTCGAGCAGACCGAAGCTGACCTGCCGCAAGCCTTCGGACTGCAACGAAATCTGCTTGCCGTCGAGGAAGTAGGTCGACTTCTTGCCGGAAGCGAGCGTGAAGTCGCCGAACTTGAGCGCCCGCTCGCGAAACAGGGTCATCAACCGCGCACGATCATACATGCCGAAAGCCGCTCTCATTGTGGGTGCCGAAATCGCCCTCGTCTCAGGGCGGGTTCTACAGTATCCGGCGACGGGCGACTTGGGAATCGATCGGCGTTGATGTCCTTATCAACGGGCGATTTCATGCGTTCCCGGCCAGCGCGGCGCGAGATAGCGGGCCAGGTCGCCCCACGTTTCCACCCCCGGCGGCAACGGCACGGCTGATTCCCGCAACCAGCGACCGATGTGGAAGAACTTGAAGCCCCACAGCAGGCCCACCGAAAATAGCCAGCCCCATCCCGGCTGGAAGATCTCACCAAGAATGCCGACCATCAGCGTGACCGCGGCGAAGAGATAGCAGTACAGCCCCCAGATCAGCCGGGGTGCGGACGGAATCGGGACTGCTGATTCCGACAAAATACTCAGTCGATGCCATAACTGCATCAGCCGTGAGCCTCGCAGCACTTTGCCTACGGGCATGCTCGGGGCGATCCGCGACTGACGGTGATCAATCCGTCGGACCAGTTCCGCGACGCCGAGAAAGACGCCGGCTTCGTCACAACCCGGAACGCCGGGAAGATCCAGCGGCGCAAAGGACGGCGGCTTGCAATGCTCCTGCAAGAAGAGGAGCAGATCCTTGAACTTGATGGCACGGAAAAGTTCGAAGAGGTCCGTTCCCGTCAGTTGCTCCAGAGGAGACTTTAGTAGCATGCGCCAGTCGATCTCCGTGCCTAACTCACGTCCCAGGTCGCCGAAAAAATCGATGTCCTCCAAGTCCCACTTGTGCCGTTCGAAGAATTCGGCGTGGAGACAATCGTCGTCACTCAACTCAACACGCTGTTCAGTACATTCCGACATCACTCGCAGCACGGTTCGTCGCAGAAACTCTTCGCTGTATTGTGTCGTGCGTGACATCGAAGTCTCCACCATGAGGAGCACCGTAACTTTGGTGTCGGGGCGCGAACCCGCGTACGGTGAGGCGGCTCTCATGATACCCGCAGGTGTGTTGATTGTGACATCCGGTTTCGTCCATGATGGGGCCTTGCCGCCGGTGAGTGCGGACGGAGCCGGGCCTGAGGAGCATGATGACGGAGAGTTCGTCCCGCCGTGAGTTGCCCACGGCGGAATCGCTGCCCGACCACCTCTTCCGGCTGGCGCTGCCGGTGCTCGGCGAGCAGTTGCTGGTTTTCAGCATCGATTCCTTCGACGTGTATCTCGCCGGACAGATCGGCACGGCGGAAACCTCGGCGATTGGTCTCGCAGCGTACGTGGTGTGGATGGCCTCGCTGATCATGGGGCTCGTGCGGACCGGGGTCGGTGCGCTGGTGGCCCGGGCGTGGGGCGGAGGCGATCGGGCGGCAGCAAGGGAGATCACGTCGCGCGGGTTCTTTCTCGGCTTCTTTCTTTGCCTCTTCGTGTGGCAACTGCTGCGGGCGCTCGCCCCCGTCTTCGCGGGATCACTGACGATGACCGGCGACGCGCATGCGATTGCGGCGAATTACATCCGCTGGGCAGCGCTCGGCCAGGTGTTTCAGGGCGTGACGCTCATTGGCACAGCAGCCTTGCGTGCGACCGGAGACATGCGCACGCCGCTGGCGATTCTTGCGGTGACCAATGTGATCAACATGGTTGCCGCAACTGCGTGCGTTTATGGCTGGGGCCCGGTGCCGAAAATGGGCGTGACGGGGATCGTCACCGGCACCGTGATCGCGCAGGCCGTCAGCATGATCCTGATGCTGCTCGCTCTCAGCCACGGGGTCACACGATTGCAGTTGATCTGGTCGGAAGTCCGTCTTCATCGAGACACGGCGACCCGCATCCTGCGTGTCGGCGGTCCGTCGGCGCTCGATGGGCTGTTGAAATTCTCTGGGCAC
>DASRYX010000521.1:0-2455 GCA_035686985.1 Planctomycetaceae bacterium
CCCCTTTGCCGCTCTTGTTCTGCAAGCCGAGCGTCTGGACGTACGGGTTCAACGCCTGATGGAACCGCTGCCGGTACTGCGGGATCCGGGCCGTGAGATTGTGACCTTGAACTTCAATCAGCTTCCATGTGCCGAAGAGAATCCCGACACCAACGCCGCAGAGAAGAATATAGGTCAACCACCGGGGAACGTGGAGACGGTCCAGGTACTCAATGATCGGGCTGACCAGGAAGTACAGCAGCAAGCCGAGGAGCAGAGGCGGAATGACGGTGTGCAGGGCCGTCGCAACCGCACCGACGGCGCACACGGCGAGAACAATCGCGCAAACCTTCACCGTGGCGATCGACTCATCGCGATTGACAGATTTGATTTGCGGGGAATCCGATGTCACCAAGCGGCTCCTCACTCGGCAAGGTGCCTCGGGCACGCCGAATTATTTGTCCGTTTTGTTTTGCTGCTTAGTTTGACCGACGATGCCGGTTGTTCGGCCGCCCTGCCGGGGGTGCTCGCCGGCACCGCCGAAGTTACCGAGCCGTCGTTTGGCGTCCTGATCGTTGAACGGGGCGCCGTTCGCATTCTGAGTGCGCTTCGCGTCGGACGACTTGCTTTTCTTCGCCATGATTTCACTCCGAAAGTATGGTTTCCATTGATCCACTGATCTAAATGCAATCGCCATACCCTCGCCGTCAAAAGGAGAACTGCCACGACCGGTTGTTTCCCGACGGACTTTTACAGTCGGGCGAATGCCACTCTGATTTTCGCGCTCCCAACTTGGTCCACCAGTTGCTGCAAGCGCATCTGACTCCGACACCGACCTCGCATACGTGCCGGACCGCGTATTAATCCACTTGACCGATGCCTGCGCTAAAATTCGTCGGTACGGTCGCTCGGAACACAGCTTGGTCCGTTGTCATCCATCAACCGGCATGATTTGGATTCAGATACCTTGATACCGTTGCAGTGAACCTTCCCATGGACGGACGAACAACGGTTTTCACACGTGCGACAGGTCGCCGGCTGCTCTGGAGTCTTCGTAGTTTCCTGCGATCCGAGATCCGCTGGCGTGTTCGAGCCATGCTCGTCGTGCTGGTGGCGCTGCCGGTCCTCATCAGCGGGCTCAATGTCGTTAATAGCTACATCAACCGCGACTTCATGACGGCGATCGCACAACGCGAAGGCTGGGACGCTACTCGACTTGCCCTGTTGTACCTGGGCAGCTTTGCCGCCCTCACGGCTGCAGCCGTCTCACTCCGTTTCACAGAAGAACGATTGGGCCTTTTGTGGCGTTACTGGCTCACCGCCCGGCTGACGACGTATTACTTCTCCGATCGCACGTTCTTATGGATCAAGGCCGAAGACAAGCTGGGCAACCCCGATCAGCGCATCGCTGAAGACGTCCGCACGTACGTCACCACTGCGATTTCGTTTCTTCTCATTGTGTTGAACAGCACCTTCGCCGTCTTCGGATTCGCGGGCGTGCTGTGGTCGATTCAGCCGGTCCTGCTGGGCGCGGCCTTCGGCTATGCCGTGCTTGGCTCGCTCATGACGATGTTGCTGGGGTGGCCGCTGGCTCGACTCAATTCGCGCCAATACGACCGCGAGGCTGACCTGCGGTCCGCTCTGATTCACGTGCGGGAGAATGCCGAATCGGTCGCGCTGACCCGGGGAGAGCGCTGCCAGCGGTCTGAGACGCTGCAAAAGTTGGACGCGTTGGTCAAGAACTTCCGCAAGATCACCTCCACCAATCGCAATCTCGGGGTCTTTACGACCGCCTACAATTATCTCGTTCCGGTCCTTCCCGTGCTGATTGTCGCCCCGCTCTACTTTCGCGGCGAAGTGGAATTCGGGGTCCTCACCCAATCTGCCATCGCATTCGGACACGTCTGCGGAGCGGTGTCGCTCATCATCACACAGTTCAATTCGCTCTCTTCATTCGTCGCCGTGATCGGGAGACTGAGTGCCTTGGGCGACGCGATCGAATCCGCGCGCGGCTCACGCGGCTCAGCGATCGAGGTCGATGAAAATTCCGAAGAGATCTTCTATGAACAGCTGACATTGCGAGCACCAGAAATGGACTCTCCCCTGCTTTCGAATCTGTCACTCGCCTGCCATGCCTCGACAAGGCTGCTGGTCACCGGTCCCAATGAAGCGGGACGTCTAGCGCTTTTCCGAGCCACCGCGGGACTGTGGCCTTCAGGAAGCGGCAAGATCGCGCGACCCGCATTGGAACACATCGCTTTTGTTCCTCAACGACCGTATCTGGTTCCGGGAACGCTGCGCGACGTTCTGGCTTGTCCTGGCCATCGCGATTGTGTGAGCACCAATGAAATCTTCACGGCACTGGAGGCGATGAAACTGAAGGTGATCGCAGAACGCAGCGGCGGGCTGGACGAGAGACGTGACTGGTCACAGATCCTGTCGCTGGGGGACCAGCAGCGGCTGGTCATCGCTGCCG
>DASRYX010000522.1:0-18285 GCA_035686985.1 Planctomycetaceae bacterium
GCATGGGCGATGTCCGATGCACCACACACGATGCTGATTGCAAATCAGGGGGGATGGACTACGATAAAGAGATTGCGGGCTCCGTGCTCGCGGTCCGTTTTCGTTTTCGAGAGATGAACCACGCATGATCACGGCGGGAATTGACCGGAGCTATCACCTGCCTCCGTTGGGACAGAATCCGTCCAGCACCCTCGCGGGCACGACGCCGGGCAGCTTCGCGCAAGCGCCGGTCATTCGCCCCGGTGTCGATGGTGCGCGAACTTTCGCGTCGCCGGACACCCCGGGAATGCCTGGTGTCTCCGATAAGACCGCGTGGCATTTCATGCCCGAGGAGTGGACGTTTAACGAACAGTCCGAATTCGGCGTGGAAGATCATCGCTCGTGGACGCCACCGCCGAATTTCAAACCGGTCACACAGCTTGAGCACGCGCGGCTCGGGACCATCACGCCGCAGATGAATCGCGTGTCGGAACGCGAACCCCATCTCACGCCGGCACAGGTGCGGGACGAAGTCGCCGCCGGGCGGATGGTGATCCCGGCGAACACCGTGCACTTGGGTTACCAGCTCGATCCGATGGCGATCGGCCGCGCGACCAAGACCAAAATCAATGCAAATATGGGTGCTTCGCCGGTCTCGTCCAGCACCGATGAAGAAGTGGAGAAGTTGAAGTGGGCCGAGCGCTGGGGCGCAGATACCGTGATGGATCTGTCGACCGGCGGCGACCTTGACGCTTGCCGCGACGCCATCATCCGCAATAGTTCTGTTCCTATTGGGACGGTGCCGATCTACTCGATGATCATCGGCCGCAAGATCGAAGACCTGACGCCGGAACTGATTCTGGACACGTTAGAACAGCAGGCGAAGCAGGGTGTTGATTACTTCACGATTCATGCCGGGGTGTTGCGCGAGCATCTGCCGTATGTGCGCAAACGTCTGATCGGCATCGTCAGCCGCGGCGGCTCGCTGCTCGCGAAATGGATGCTCGTCCACGGCAAGCAAAACCCGATGTACGATCATTGGGAAGACATCTGCGACGTGATGCGGCAATACGACGTGACGTTCTCGATCGGCGACGGCTTGCGACCCGGCGGTCTCGCGGACGCCACGGACCGGGCACAGCTCGCCGAGTTGGTTACGTTGGGGGAACTCACCGAGCGCGCCTGGCGTAAAGGTGTGCAGGTGATGATCGAAGGCCCCGGACACGTGCCGTTCGATCAGATCGAATACAACATGAAGCTCCAGCGGCAGCTTTGCCATGGCGCACCGTTTTACGTGCTCGGACCGCTGGTGACCGATATTTTCCCCGGTTACGACCACATCACGAGTTGCATCGGTGCGACGGCGGCGGCTTACCACGGCGCGAGCATGCTGTGTTATGTCACTCCGAAGGAGCACCTCGGGCTGCCCAAGAAGGATGACGTCAAGCAGGGCTGCATCGCCTACAAAATCGCGGCCCATGCGGCGGATGTCGCGTTGGGAATCCCCGGCAGCCGTGATCGGGACGACGAACTCACCAAAGCCCGCGCCGCTCTGAACTGGGAAAAACATTTCGAGTTGAGCTTCGATCCCGACACCGCGCGGGCTTACCACGACGAAGACCTCGACGTTGACACCGATTTCTGCGCGATGTGTGGTCACGACTGGTGCAGCGTTCGCATCAGTAAAGAAATCCAGGAGTTCTCGTCCGGCAAGGATGAAGAATTCCAGTGGGACCGCGCGAAAGTCTCCGCGGCGCTCACACCGGATCAGCAGGAAATTCTGAACAAGCGCGGCGTGCTCAGTCCCCAGGAAGTCCACAAGCTGGCATCGAAGACCAAGAAGGCCGTGGGTGCCAGCGACACCAAAGCATCCTGTCACAGCGACTATGTCGACGACGATGCCGCCAAGAAGATTCAGGAGCGCGAAATGACGCTGGTGGAACTGACCACGCCATAGTCGTAAGGCCCCCCGTGATCGATAACGGGAGAATCAGACCAGGAGACAACGTGCCGGACACCGCTCGCATCGCCGTGCTGATTGCTGGCATCGTCATCAGCGCCGGCGCGACGCTCCGGCTGCTGTACCTGGCCTATCACACACGGCTGTGGTGGGGATTGATGTGCACGTTCTTCTTTGTACCGATGATTCCGATTTTCGTCCTCGTACATTGGAAAAAGACTCGCCGTGCGGCGATTCTGTTGATCGCGGGCCTGGTGGTAACGGCGGTGCCGTTTGTGGTCGACACGGTGCAAACGCGTTTGCGGGATCGCGGCGGTACCACACAGTCCGTGTTCGAGGATGGCCGCGCTTTGTGCTGAGAAAGTGACAGGGCATGACTTCGTATGATTTGACGACGGCGCGCATCGGATTCCTCGGTGCCGGGCAGATGGCGACCGCACTGGCCGCCGGCTGGCGGAACGCCGGCTGTGTGCCCAGCGAGCGGATCAACGCCTTTGATGTCTCCGCCGCCGCCGTCGAACGCTTTCGTACGGCAACGGGAGGCCGCATCGTCGGTGATGCCGCCGCGCTGCTCGCGGAAAGTGATGTCGTGTTCTTGGCGATCAAACCGCAACACCTGTCGGCCGCGCTCGGATCCGCTGCCGGGCATTGGCAGCGCCGGCATCTGGTGGTGTCGATTATCGCCGGCGTAACGCTGAAGACGCTCGGTGAGCTGGTGGGATCGCAAGCCCGCGTGGTTCGTGTCATGCCGAACACACCGTGTCTGATCGGGGCGGGGGCGAGCGCGTATGCCCTTGGGCACACCGCATCGCCGGATGACGGCAAGCTCGTGCAGGCAGTGCTGTCCACCGGCGGAATCGCGGCCGAAGTTTCCGAACGGCTGCTCGACGCGGTGACCGGTCTGTCTGGCAGTGGCCCCGCTTATGTCTACCTGATGATTGAGGCGCTCAGCGACGGCGGTGTGCGAATGGGGCTGCCGCGCGATCTGGCGACGCGACTGGCCGCGCAGACGGTGGCTGGGGCCGCGCAGATGGTCCTGCAGACCGGACAACACCCCGGCCAGTTGAAGGACTCGGTGGCGAGTCCGGCCGGAACGACCATCGCCGGGTTGCACGCGCTGGAAATCGGCGGTCTCCGTGGCACGTTGATGAACGCCGTGGTCGCCGCGACGGAGCGGGCCCGCGAGCTCTCCGCCGGCTGATCGAACCGCACCTTTCTCACCGGGGATCGTTCGGCGCGCAAGGCATTGCGTGGCGCCGCTCGCATCTCCTGCACAATCGCGCCAACCGTCACGGCAATCCCGCTGACGGGATCGACAGTTTCGTTGCATGTCCGGGACATCGACGTAGGTTTGCTGATGAGCTCGGTGGGACGGCGCTGCGCGCTGCCGCCGCAAGACCTTCGTTCGACGGGAAACACCGATGACGGTTCTGGCATCGAATACGGCTGCGGCCGTGGCACCACCGCGCACGCGTCTGCCGTTTTCGGGAGCTTATCGAGGGCTGGTGAACCTGCTGCGGCTCGGAATCAGTGATGAAACCGACGCGCCGCGCGATCCGACGGCGACTCTCGAAGGCATTATTCCCCGGCATGTCCTACGTCGCCTGCTGACCGCACTTCAGTTTCGCGACCCCGGCACCGTACGGCATGGCCGCCGCGTGGCGTTGCTGGCTGTCGGGCTGGCGGAACATCTCGGCTGGGACGGACGCCAGTTGAAAGTTCTTGAGGTCGCCGCATTGCTGCATGACATCGGCAAGCTGGGTGTGCCGGATACGATCCTCTTCAAGCCGGCCAAACTGAGCGAAGACGAACTGGAGTTAATGGCGCTGCACTACGGCATCGTGCTGGATCTGCTGCAGGCCTGCCGCGTTGATTCCGAAGTGTTGCAGATCGTCAGCCAGTCGCAGGTAGCATACGCCGGAACGGATGGACTCAAGCGGCTGAATTTCGCGCCGCATCTGGGCGCGCGCATTCTCGCTGTCGCCGATGCCTACGAATCGCTCAGTGCAGCTCGAACTTACCGTGGCGCGCGAAACCACGATGAAATCATGGAGATCCTCGAGGACGGCATCGGCCGCCGGTTTGACGGCAACGTCGTCACCGCGCTCGCCCGGCATATCGACCTGCATGGCATGCCGTTCGCCGATCATGAAGAGGAACTTGACGACACGGTGCGGCGACAGAATTCGCACTCCATCGACGATCTGCACGACGTGAACGAACTGTGTCATATCTTCAGCAACCTCTACATCCTTGAAAGTCTGTACGACGGCTTCTTCCTTCTCGATGCGGATTTCCGGATTCGTTGCTGGAATCGCGGCGCGGAAAACCTGCTCGGTTACCCGCTGCTGGAAATGTATGGCCAGCCCTGGTCCAAGCGGTTGAAGACCGTCGATGAAAATGAAGATGGTGCCTCGACTGGGGCCGGATCTCTCGTGGAAGAGGCCACGCAGAAAGGCCGCCCGCTCGTCGCGCAGCTCAACATGACCCGCGCGGATGGTCGTAAGCTCGAAGTCGAAACCCAGGTTGTTCCTTTGCTGGGTGATGACGGGCGCTTGATCGGCGTGCTGCAGATCTTGCGCGATCTCACGCGCTGTGGACGCCGCCGGACCGGTGAACTCGCGGAACTTAAGCTGGCCGCATCACGCGATGCGCTGACATCCTTGGCGAACCGCGGTGAGCTGGAAACGCAGTTGTCGCAGCTGGTGATTGATTACTCCCGCGATCAGTCCCGGCCGTTCTCAGTGATCTTTTCAGACGCCGATCATTTCAAGAGCATCAACGACACGCATGGCCACGGCGTTGGGGACCAGGTGCTGATCGACCTGGCACGCCTTCTGGAACAGGAAACCTATTCCGGCGAATTAGTTGGCCGATATGGTGGTGAGGAATTCGTAATCCTCTGCCCCGACACCACGCAAGACGAAGCGGTGCGTCGTGCCGAACGGATCCGGCATGCGATCGAACTGAGCCATGTCGGCGGTGTCAGCAAGCTCCGCGTGACGGCCTCGTTTGGCGTTTCGCAGGCCGAACCGGGTGACACGGTTGAGAAAGTCCTGAAACGGGCGGACCAGGCGCTCTATCAGGCGAAGCACACCGGCCGTAATCGCACCTGCGTGTTGTGCTCCAATGAACGCCCCAAGCCTGTGCCGAAAGCCGTCGTCCCGCCGGAGCAGGGTGGCTCAGCGACCGAGTATGTGACAACCTTCGTCGCCAACGTGCCAGCGGATATGATCGTGTACAAACTCGGCGGTTTTGTGGATGACAACAACGCCCAATTGTTGAAGGTAACGACGTCACAAGTGATCCTGCACGCCGGTCGCCCGGGGCTGTTCGGCTTCTGGGGGTCGTTGCCGAAACATCAGCCCGTGGAACTGGAACTGACGTTCGATGACCGGGGAGCCGAATCGAAATCTGGTCGCAAGGTGTCCGAGCGATGTCACTTCGAAGTCAAAGTTCGACCGCAAGGATGGTTGATGAATCCGGCCGTTTTCAAACAGCGTGCTCTGCAGATCACGCAGGAACTGCGGCACTACTTTGCCGGGGTGTGATGGCACCTCAACACTGATTTACGGCGAAAGGGTTCCGGCCAGGCGCAGAAAGTTCCGCAGAAGATCGGTGCCGGCTTCGGTCAGGAAACTCTCGGGATGAAACTGCACGCCGTGGATGGGGAACCGGCGGTGCCGTAGTCCCATGACCTCCCGCGGATGACCGGGAAACTCAGTCCAGGCGGTGACTTCGAGGTCTGCCGAAACCTTGTCGACCGGAACGATGAGGCTGTGATAGCGCGTCGCAGCGAACGGATTCGGCAATCCTGCGAAGACGCCCCGGCCGTCATGCTGAATCGGCGAGATCTTGCCGTGCATGAGTCGCTCGGCTCGCACGACCGGCGAACCGAACACTTCGGCCAGCGATTGATGCCCCAGGCAGACGCCCAACGTGGGGATCTTCGGCCCGAGTTCGCGGATCAGATCCATCGAGATACCGGCCTCGTGCGGCGTGCACGGCCCCGGTGAGACAACAATCGCCTGCGGATTCAACGCCGCGATTTCAGCCACCGACATCTGATCGTTCCGCGCGACCTGGACATCCAACCGGCGATCGATCTCGCCGAAGCGCTGGACGAGGTTGTACGTAAACGAATCGTAGTTATCGAGAACGAAGATCATGGACGGTCTTTGCAATCAGGGCCGATCCCGCGATTTTCACCAGCGTCCTCATTTCCGGGAGTCGTTGCAACCCCGGCAGGTGCGCCGCCCCTCAATGAAGAGACGCGTCCAAGCTCCCAAGAGTTCGCGGCGGACTTTTCCGGCTACGAAGTCTCTCACTCGTGAAACACGCGAATGCCGAAGTGGGTCTGGGGGTTCTCAAAGATGGGAATGGACGGAAACGTTTGTCGCGACACTTGAAACACACTGCAGGGCGCGTCATAGTTCCACCGCTTCCCGCTCCATCCCGGATGGTTTCGGTTGACGCTTCGTCGTCTGCCCCGCCTGAAGGTGAGGAACGGAAAGATGTGGGTCCTCTTTGCATTTCGAATTGATCGATACCACGTCGGGACGAATGATTCGGACCGCAAGCTTTAAGGGAAGGCGTCGGTGTTCCGGATGAACGGACTGTTCGCCGCCATCAGTTTTCGTGAGTTCCTGGACGAACGCGGATTTTCGCCCCTCTGGGCGCTGTTGATCGCGGCGCTGATCCATGCGCTGATCCTGATCAATCTGTTCGCAGTGCTGCCGCTCTTCTACATCTGGCTGGAACGCAAAGTCGCCGGCCGCATTCAGGACCGCCTTGGTCCCACCCGGGTCGGCGGAAAGTTCGGCTGGTTGCAGACCCTCGCGGACGGCATCAAGCTGATCCAGAAGGAAGATCTGGCCCCCGGCGCGTCCGACAAGTGGATGTTCCGGATCGCTCCGTATCTTGCGGTCGTCGCCTCGTTTGCGGCGTTCATGGTTCTGCCGTTCTCCGATGGCTGGGTCGCCGTCACACTCGACGTCGGGGTCTTCATCATCCTGGCGCTGATGTCGCTGGAAGTTCTGGGAATCATTTTTGCCGGCTACTCCAGCGGATCGAAGTGGGCGCTGTTCGGAGCGATGCGTGAAGCCGCCCAGATGGTGAGCTACGAAATCCCGATGGCACTCTGTGCGCTGGTGCCGCTGGTGGTCGCGGGCACGTTGAACTTCGGCGAACTGGGTCGGATGCAGTCAGGGTTGATCCACAACTGGCTCATCTTTCATGACCCGTTCACGTTCATTGCCTTCTTCACCTACTTCACGGTGGCAACGGCCAGCGTGAAGCGGGCCCCGTTCGACCTCGCCGAAGCCGAGAGCGAACTGGTGGCCGGTTTCCACACGGAATACAGCGGCCTGCGATGGTCGTTCTTCTTCATGGCTGAATACGCCAGCATGTTCGCCGTCAGCGGCATTGCCGTGCTGCTGTTCCTCGGCGGCTGGCATACCGGAATCGATCTGGAGTCCGGCTTCGGCGATCTGCGAGGCTGGCAGCCCGACTTCATCGTCCCCGGATTCACGCTCGGAAACTATCTCGCGAATCTGTTTGGAGCCAAGGTTTTCATCCTGAAAGCCTGCGTGCTCGTCTTCGTTCAGATCTGGGTCCGCTGGACATTGCCGCGTCTGCGAATTGACCAGGTGATGACGACCTGTCTGAAGTATCTGGTGCCGATCAGTTGCGTGCTGTTTCTCGGTGCGATCCTGTGGCCGTTGCTGCTTGCTTCGACGCTGAAACGGACCACAATTCTGGAACAGTCGCCGCCAACCGGACGAGCACTCATCAGCGAGCGCCGCACGATGCCTGAAACACGCCCGGTCCCGGCGGTTGCCGTCCGGTCTCCGCAGGAGGTCGCTGAATGAACGCGGACCTGCTGTTCTACCTCTTCGCCGCACTGACATGTGGCGGTGCCCTGGGCGTCGTGATCACTCAGAATATTGTGCGGATGGCATTCTGGTTGATCCTGTCGCTGGGATCGGTCTCCGCCCTGTTTTTCCTGCTCGGCGCGGACTTCATTGGTGCCGCCCAACTGTTGATTTATGTCGGCGGCACGGTCGTGCTGCTGGTCTTCGGCGTGATGTTGACCGCCAGCGGCCCCTACCTGCAGATCAAGACGTCCGCGGCGGATGGTCTGCTGGGAGCGTGTGTGGGCGGGCTGCTGCTCTTCGTGCTGATCTCGACCGTTTGCGGTCTGGAATGGTCCGAATTGCCGGGACATCAGAACTCCATCGGAGCGGTCGCGGAAGGCATTGAAGGCAGCACGCTGCGGCCGCTGGGTCTGGCGTTTCTCGGTCTGCGGCCGGATCGGGCCACGCCGGGGGATGAGACTTCCGGGAAACTGGCGACGGGGTACCTGCTGCCGTTCGAGATTATCTCCGTTCATCTGCTGGTGGTGCTCATCGGGGCGGCCTACCTGGCGCGTGCGAAACGTCGGACGGTGTCCGATGATCACGGCTTGTCGTAAGCCGGCTTTGAAATCCCTGGAACAAGTACTTCGAGTCGGAAGCGGTAAGAGGAATCGGCGTTCATGGAACCGGTCGGACTCAACGCCTTTCTGATGGTCGGCGCGATCATGTTCGTCTGCGGAATTGTCTGCATGGCGATCAAGCGTAACGCCATCGGCGTCCTCATGGGCGTGGAACTGGTTCTGAACGGGGCCAACCTGAATTTTGTCGCTTTTGCCCGCTATACACCGTTCGGGTTGGATGGTCAGATCTTCGCTTTATTTGTGATTGTGCTGGCTGCTGCCGAAGCGGCCGTGGCCCTCGCGATTGCCCTCAACTTCTACAACAATCATCTCACGATCGATGTCGACCGCGGGAATGAGTTGCAGGGTTGATGGGGACCGAGATCGGATTCGTTTGCGTCGGATGAACTCCGGAGAATTCCGCCGATATGGATACTGGCACCGTACTCCGCAACCTGCTCACGCTGGCGTGGCTTCTGCCGCTCGCCGGGTTCGTGGCGGAGATTTACGCTCTGCAGCTGCGGTGGAGCCATCGGCTCAGCAAAGCGCCGGCACAGCTCGCCGTGGCGTGCATTGGCGCCGGCTTCATCTGCAGCCTGTCGGCACTGCTGTACTGGGGCTCCGCGACCAACTGGGAAGCCTGGAGCCCCCAGCATCACGGCCACCACGCCGATGCGGGGCATGACACCGGACATGCCGACGCGCATCACGACGCTGACGCCGCTCCCGCCGACGCCATGCATCCCGCTGATGGTGCCGATGTCGCCGCCCACGCCGATGACTCACACGACAAAGCCGAAGCGCACCATCCGAAGTTCTACGCGGGCACCTTCTACCGCCTCGCGAAGTTTGGCTCGCTGGATTTCACCCTCGACTGGTACATCGACAGCCTGACGCTGGTGATGTTCACGATGGTGACGTTCATCGCCACGTGCATCCACCTCTTCGCTATGGGCTACATGAAGGACGAGCTCACCGAAGAGTACGAAGACCATGAAGTGCATCTGCCCGGCGGGCATCACTTCACGCGGCCGGGCCGTTTCCACCGGTTCTTTGCGTTCCTGTCGCTGTTCTGTTTCTCGATGCTCGGGCTGGTTCTCGCGGGGAACATTTTCCAGGTCTTCATCTTCTGGGAACTGGTTGGCGTCTGTAGCTTCCTGCTGATCGGTTTCTATGTCGAACGCCATTCCGCTAGCACGGCAGCGAACAAGGCGTTCATCATGAACCGCGTGGGAGACTTCGGGTTCCTCATTGGGCTGATGATTCTGATTACGTCGTTGGGAACCTTCCGCTTCTTCGACTCGGTCGAGAATGGCGTTGAGCAAACCGGGCTCTTCACGCTGGTTCGCGGTAACGATGGCCAACTCGACGTGTCCGACGCGCCGTCGGCCGTGAACTCCGTCGTTTACCTGCGCGACTCCCAGGGACATCGCCTGGTGGACGGCACGCAGCCGCGGACGATCAGCTACATGCTGCTGATTGCTGCCGGTCTCGGTGTCTTCGCCGGCAGCATCGGCAAGAGCGCTCAGTTCCCACTGCAGACGTGGTTGCCTGACGCGATGGAAGGCCCGACACCGGTTTCGGCGCTCGTGCACTCCGCCACCATGGTCGCCGCAGGGGTTTATCTCGCTGGTCGTTTCTACCCAATGTTCCCGCCGGAAGTGCTGCTCGGCATTGCCTACATCGGCTGCATCACCGCGTTCCTCGCTGCGACGATTGCCATCGTGGCCACGGACATCAAGAAGGTCCTGGCGTACTCGACCATCAGCCAACTCGGCTACATGATGCTCGGCATCGGAGTCGGCGGCTGGAGTGCAGGCCTCTTCCATCTGGTGACACATGCATTCTTCAAGTCGCTGATGTTCCTCGCCTCCGGGAGTGTGATCGCCGGATGCCATCACGAGCAAGATATGCGGAAGATGGGCGGCCTGCGTCACAAGATGCCGATCACCGCCTATACCATGCTGATTGGTGTCATCGCGATTGCCGGCTTGGCGATCCCCGGCAGTGCGGCGTTGTTCGGCCAGCCGATCGCGTTCTCCGGGTTCCACTCGAAGGATGCGATTGTCGCCACGGCGCTCGCTTTTACGGAACTGAATCCGAACTCGCTGCACAGCATTCTCTTCATTGTGCCCCTAGTCACCGCCGGGATTACCGCGTTCTACATGTTCCGCCTGTGGTTCATGACGTTCGCCGGTCAGCCGCGCGATGAGCACGTGTATGAACATGCCCATGAGAATCCGCCGATCATGACGATGCCGCTGCTTATCCTGTCGGTATTGGCGGCGGGCTGTGCCCTCGGCGGTGAAGAAGGCTGGCTGTTCTCACTGATTTCCTACAGCGAGTCCTTCCCGCTCCATGCAGCGTTGAGTTCACACCGGGTGACGGACATTGTCATCCCCAGCCATCCCGATGTCCTGCGTGTGCACGGAACGGCAGGCGGTCTCGCCTTGCTCGCGGCATTTGCGGGAATGATCGTGGCCTACCTGCTGTATTGCCGCAAGGTCGTTAATCCGGACGACATCCGTCGTCAGGCGGGCGGTGTGTATGACTTCCTCGTCGACAAGTGGCGGTTCGATACGCTATACGACGCGGCGTTCGTGCGCCCGGCGCACAGTGTCGCTTACTGGTGTCAGGCGTTTGACAAGACCGTGCTCGACGTCGTCCTGCATGCGTCCGCGGCGGTCACCGTCGTGGTCGCCCGCTGGGAACGTCTGTTCGATGAAGGCATGGTCGACGGATTGGTCAACCTCGTTGGCAACACCACGACCAGTTTTGGCCGATCACTCCGCGTCGTGCAAACGGGGCAGTTGCGACAATACATCATGTGGATTGCCGTGGGTGTCGTCGTTCTGTTCGCCGCGCTGTATACCACCTTACCGAAGTAGAACTGAAACAGTCCCCGGGGCTTTGTCCCAAGGTTGAGTTTCCATGCTGAGTCCGGAATACCTGCTGAGCCTCATCGTCTTCCTGCCTGCCATCTGGGCCCTGCTGGTCCTGTTTTTCGATGGCAAGGCTTCCGATGAAATCCGATATTTCGGGGTGATCGGGACAGCGCTGACCTTCGCGCTGACCTTGCAGCTCGTGTCGCAGTACAAGCTCGAGCCGACCGAAGCCGACTTACACCAGGGCATGCAGTTTTACTTCTCGATGCCGTGGATTCCGAACTGGAACGTCAATTACGCGCTCGGCGTTGACGGGATCAGCCTGCCGCTCGTGTTGCTGACCGGCTTTGTCAGCCTGCTTGCCATGATCGCCAGCTGGAGCATTGAAAAGCACCTCAAGGGTTACGTGATTCTCTTCCTGCTGCTCGAAACCGGGATGATGGGCGTGTTCCTGTCGCTCGACTTCCTGCTGTTCTACGTCTTCTGGGAAGTGATGCTGCTGCCGATGTACTTCCTCATCGGCGTGTGGGGCGGTCCGCGACGCGAATACGCCGCGATCAAATTTTTCCTCTATACCCTGGCCGGTGGCGTGCTGATGCTGATCGCGCTGCTGATGCTCTACTTCACGAGCGGCAACAGCTTCGATCTGCTCTATCTGGCGCAAGTGGGCCAAGGTCAGGTTCCGGGATTGAGCTTCAGCAAAAACTTCCAGATCACGGCCTTCATCCTGCTGTTCATCGGTTTTGCGATCAAGCTGCCGTCATTCCCGTTCCACACCTGGTTGCCCGATGCCCACGTCGAAGCCCCGACGCCGATCAGCATGATTCTGGCCGGCGTGCTGCTGAAAATGGGTGGCTACGGCATCATTCGCCTCGCCTTCCCGATCTGCCCGCTTGGAGCGCAGTATTGTGCCTACGGGATGGTGGCCCTTGGGGTCTTCAGCATCATCTACGGGGCGTTTGCCGCCCTGGCGCAGACCGACTTCAAGCGGCTCGTGGCCTACAGCTCGGTGAGTCACATGGGTTATGTGCTGCTGGGCCTGGCGGTCTGGCAAGTCGCTGAGAAGGCCGGTGATCCGAACTTGCATTACTGGCGGATGGGTGTGAATGCCGCGATGTTCCAGATGATCGCCCACGGCATCTCTTCGACCGGCATGTTCTTTATGGTCGGCATCCTGTATGACCGGGTGCACCATCGCGATGTGAATCAGTTCGGCGGCATTGCCGGCCTGATGCCTCACTACACCGGTCTGGCCGCGGGGATCTTCTTCGCCGGTCTCGGACTGCCGGGATTGTGTGGTTTCATCGGCGAAATCTTCTCCGTGCTCAGCTGCTGGAACTTCGACAAGACACTGGCGATCATCGCCGCCTCGGGAGTCATTCTGACGGCGGGGTACATTCTGTGGACGATGCAGCGGGTCTACTTCGGTCCGGCGTACAAGGGGCCGCATGGCGAAGCGCTCGTCCCGATCAACGGGCGTGAGAAGTTCGTGTCGTACGCCTTGCTGGCCTTTGCCATCATCCTGGGCGTCTTCCCGAACCTGCTGTTCCAGTACATGGACCCGAGTGTGAAGCTGCTGGTGGATAACCTTGATGCGGCGGTCCATCCGGCGACGGTGGAAGCGGCAACGACGATGGTGCGGTAATCGGCCCGATCAACTACCCGGCAACGCCGTGTTGACCGGCGAGGATTGTGAAACGTGTTTCAGTCTTTGCTCTCGTCTCTGCTCGAAGAGACCTCCCAGCGGTCGCTGTGGCTGGCTGCGCCCGAACTGGCGCTGACCGCCGGGATCGTGCTGCTGCTCCTGGGACGGCTCCTCAGTTTCGACCGGGTGATCCCGCCGCACTGGCTCGCTCTGCTGTCCGCGATGACGGCCTTCGGTTTCTCGCTGTTTCTCTTCAATGAACTGAACCGCCACTCCGACCTCGCGGGACCGTTCTTCTCCGGACTGATGGTCTTCGACCAGTTCGGAGCGCTCGTGCGGGTCTTTCTGCTGCTGTTCCTGGTGTTCGTGCTGGCGCTGACGGTCCTGAGCGGCATTCCGGATCGTGAGGATGCTCCCGACTTCTATACGCTGCTGATGGGTGCGGTGATTGGCATGCTGCTGATGTGCAGCGGCAACCACCTGCTGATGATTTTCCTCGGCATTGAAATGGCCAGCGTACCCAGCTACGCGATGGCAGGGTTCCTGAAGGGTAAGAAGAAGGGGAGCGAAGCGGCTCTCAAGTTTGCGGTGTTCGGGGCTGGCGCAGCGGGAGTGATGTTGTACGGGATCAGTCTGCTCGCCGGGATGCTCGGCACCGGCAGTTTCCCGGAGATTGCCGTCCGCCTCACCGAGGTGTTTGGACAAACAGTCGAGGCGTCGCCCGAAGGGAACGGCGCGGCGGCACTGCTGCTGCGGTCGAGTGCGATCCGGACCCTGCTGCTCGCCGCCCTGATGATCTTTGTCGGGTTCGCGTTCAAGCTGTCGCTGGTGCCGTTTCATTTCTGGACACCCGATGCGTTTGAAGGGGCGGCGGCTGAAGTCGGCGGCTTTTTGAGCGTTGCGTCGAAAGCGGCGGCCTTCGCGCTGCTTACGCGGTTTGTCGTCACGCTGCTGTCCGCATCGTCGGCGACGTTGAATGAGATCTATCTGGTGCTTGGAATCGGTGTCGGCGTGATCGCGGCGGTAACGGCCACCTTCGGGAACCTGGCGGCGTACAGCCAGACCAACATGAAGCGGCTGCTGGCCTACTCCACGATCGCGCACGCCGGTTACATGCTGATGGCAATCGCCGCGCTCATGGTCTTGCATGCCGGTGGAACGGAAGCAACGTCATCGCTCGGCGAGCGCTCGGCGAGGACGGTGGAAGGCTTGCTGTACTATCTCGCCGTGTACCTGTTCATGAATCTCGGTGCGTTCGCGATTACGGCCCTGATCCGAAACGAAATCTTCAGCGAAGAGATCGAGGACTATCGCGGCCTGGGCTATCAGGCTCCGCTGTTGTGCGCCGGGATGGGAGCGTGCCTGTTCAGTCTCGTCGGACTGCCGCCGCTGGGCGGGTTCATTGGTAAGCTGATGATTTTCGCCTCGCTGTATGACGCCGGACATGTGCACTGGTCCATGTGGGCGCTGCTGGGCATCGGCGGATTGAACACGGTGCTGAGCCTGTTCTATTATCTGAATGTTTTGAAGACGATGTACCTCAGCGAGCGACCGGTTACGGCGCGAGTGGCGACCTTCCCTGCGATGTCGTCCGCGGGATTCTATGTCCTGCTCGTCACTCTGCCGATTCTTTATCTGGGCATCGACGTGCGCATGGTCAGCAATGCGGCCCGCCGCGCTGCTGAAGTTCTCTTCCATTAATTGTTGGGTTCCCCGGTGGCGGCGATTGCACACAACGCGAAGCTGAACGAACTGGTCGTGGACCTGGGCCGCAGCCTGCTGCAATATGCGGCGGAAAGCTCGCCATGGGCCAAGACCGGTGCGCTCGCCGACGAGATGGAACGGTTGGCCGCCCGGCAGCGGGAATCCGTTGCCAAACTGGTAGACCTGCTGGACAGCCGTGGGTGGGTGGTCGATTTCGGCGTCTATCCGACCGACTACGGCGATTTGCATTTTCTCGGCTGGAACTATTTCGTTCCCAAGCTTCGCGCCTCGCAAGACGCACTGGTGGCGGAACTCGACGAAGCCGTCCACACCTGCGTTGATGATCCGGAAGCCGTGGAACTGCTCCGTGAAATCCTGACGGAAGAGCGCAGCGTCAACGCAGCACTCGGCGCTCTGAGTACACCCCCGTTACCGGTTGCCACCACCTGATCTTTCCCGCTCGATTCCGTATCATGCCGGTGAAGGATTCCATCGGCCTTCGCGGGAATTGTCATGGACTGGATCGACACGCACTGCCATCTCAACGAGGACGCCTTCACGTCCGACCAGGCCGATGTCGTGCATCGCGCGGTTGCCGCCGGCGTGCGGCAGATGCTGGTTGTCGGCATCACGCTCGAGTCAAGCCGCCGGGCCGTGGAACTCGCAGAGAAATTCTCCGCGGTATATGCCGTCGTCGGCATTCAACCGAACTATGTCGCGACGGCACAGCCGGCCGATTTCGATGAGATCGTCGCGCTCGCGCGGTCGCCCAAAGTCGTCGGAATCGGTGAGACGGGGCTCGATCGGTACTGGGATCACGCGCCGATCGAGTTGCAGGCCGAGTACTTCCATCGGCATATCCAACTCTCGCAGCAGCTGAACCTGCCGTTCGTCGTGCATTGCCGCGACGCCGAGACGGATGTCGTCGCCGTGCTGGGCGCGTATGCCGCCCGTGTACCCCTGAGCGGCGTCATGCACAGCTTCTGTGGCGACCAGGCAACCGCAGAGCGCTGCTTGAGTTTCGGCATGCATCTGTCGTTCGCCGGAATGGTGACTTTCAAGCGCAATGAGGACTTGCGGCAGGTCGCGCGAACGGTCCCCGACGATCGACTCCTCGTTGAAACCGATGCCCCGTATCTGGCACCGGCACCGCATCGTGGAAAACGCAACGAACCCGGCTATGTGCGGCACACGTGCGACTTCCTCGCGGATGTCCGCGGCGTCGATCGCGACGCGCTGGCGCGCATCACTTCAGCAAATGCACGAGGGCTGTTCCGGCTGCCGAGCCCCGACAGTGTGCTCGAATAATCCTGCAGCTCAGTTCGATCCCCCACCCATTGACGCCGTCGGCAGCGGCGGAACGTTCTTCCCCACCGGCGCGGTTGCCGCGCGGAAGATCAGCCGCTTGATCGCCGCTTCGACGCCGAGTACCAGCGTGAACGAAGCGGGCACGAAGAACAGCGTCAGGATTGTGGACAGCAAGAGTCCACCCAGAAGCACGGCCCCCAAGCCGCGGTAGAGTTCGCTGCCGGCTCCAGGGAAGAGAACCAGCGGAAACAGTCCGAGCACCGTCGTGAATGCCGTCATGAAAATCGGGCGGATGCGGTTCCGTACCGCGCTCCGCACTGCCTCAGCCGGTGCCATGCCCCGCTCCCGCATTTCCTGCAGCGAAAGATCAACGATCAAAATCGGGTTATTGACCACGGTGCCGACGAGAATGATGAAGCCGAGCATCGTCAGCACATCGAGAGCCTGCGGCGGGTTCCCCAGCCATTGCAGATACATGCCGAGGCAGGAAAGTCCCATCAACCCGCCAACGGCCCCCAGCGGCACGCTGAGAATGATGATGAACGGGTAAATCCACGATTCATAAAGGGCCGCCATGAGTAAATACGTAATGACGAGCGCCAGCAGCAGGTTGAACCACATCGAGTTCCACGTCTGACGCAGTTTGTCCGCGGTCCCGGCGAGTGACATCCGGTATCCGCCCGTCATGGCACCACTCGCGTTGAGCGGCGCGATGACTTGGGTCTGAATGATATTCATTGCCTCTTCCAGCGGCGTCTGTTCCGGTGGGATGACCTGAATCGTGATTGCCCGTTCGCGTTCGCGGTGGTCAATCTGTTCCGGTCCGCTGGAAAGACTGACATCCGCCACCGCGGCGAGCGGAATCAGCGATCCGTTCGGCATGGCGACGGGCAGAGCGTCGAGATCCTGCGTCCGCTGCGCGTATTCATCACGGCCGCGAATCGTCAGATCAATCTTCTTGCCGCCGACGATGTAGTCGCTGGCGTAAGCGCCGTCGACCAGCGCATCCACGGTGTAACCCAGATCACTGGCCGAGATGTTCATTTCATTGGCTTGCCACAGCTTCTGCTTAACGTGCACTTCCGGGTTCGACAAATCGAGGCTGGGAATCGGCCGGGCCTGGCTGTTCGGAATGTTGACGGCGATCGGCTGCAGAATCGCATTCGGCGTTCCGGGGGGATCACCGCCGAGAATACGAGCCCCCAACCGCACGAGTTGTGTGAGTTCCGGACCGGTGATTTCGATGTCGATCGTGCGTCCGGCCGTAAGTCCTTGACCGAAGAGGCTCTTCTGCTGAGCGACCGGGAATGTCCCCGGGATTTGCATCCCCACGCGCTGAATGACCGGGATCAATCCCGCGGCTCGGAGCGGATCGTGGGCTCGCAGGCCGAGAAACACCATGCGTCCGCGGGCTACGAAAAAGAAGTCGCCAATCACCGGAGCATCGAGTTTTTTCGCCTCTTCACTCTCGGGGTCAATGTCCCAATACGGTCGGAGTTCGTTTTCCACGAACTGACCCATCTCGGTCATTTCATCAATGTTGTACCCGGGCGGCGGCAACAGGATGCCGAAGACCAGGTTCTGGTTGCCGTTCGGCAGATACTCCACGGCCGGCCAGTTCATGATCGACAGCCAAGCGGACGCGCCGATAAAGGCGATCGTCAGAAACGCCTGGCGAATCGGTCCGCCGAGAACAAAGGCGTTGATGCGGTCCACGATCCAGACGAAGCCTCCCGCCAGACCGTCAATAGCGCCGATTAAAATACGAACTAGCGACTTCTTGCCGGGCGCCGGTTCGGCCATCAGATCCGGTCGGGCCGACAGCAGCCGCGCGGCAGCCGGAGGCACGACGCCGATGGCAACGATCATCGACAAGCCGACCGCGCCGCTGATGGCGATGGCAATATCACGGAACAGTTGCCCGGCCTCTTCCTGAATGAAGATCACCGGCAAAAACACCGCGAGGTTGGTCAGCGACGATGTGACAATCGCCCCCCAGACTTCCTGCGCCCCTTTGACCGCGGCTTCAAAGGGCGGCTCACCGTTCTGGTAACGGGAGTAGATGTTCTCCAGCACCACTACGCCGTTATCAACGAGCATCCCCACGGCGAACGCGAGCCCCGCCAGACTGATCACGTTCAATGACCGCCCACACAACGCCAGAACGAGAAAGGTGCCGACGATACTCACCGGAATCGGCAACGCCACGATCAACGATCCGCGGGCATACCACAAGCCCGTCAGCACGATCAGGGCCAGGCAGACGATGAACCACCATTCGGACCAGTACACCGCCGCCCAGCCGGTGAAAAGAATGAATGGTGCAAAC
>DASRYX010000523.1:0-3101 GCA_035686985.1 Planctomycetaceae bacterium
GAGATCCGCAAGGCGACGCGCGAAGAACTGGCCCGATTGCATGGCGGCGCTTATGTCGACGAGGTGCGCGAGTTGGCGACCGGCGGTGGCGGACGCATCGAGAACGACACGGTGGTCTCTCCGGAATCGTTCGACATTGCCTGTCATGCAGCGGGGACGGCGATGGCGGCGGTGGACGCCGTTCTGACCGGCACCGACTCCACAGCGCTCGTCCTCGCGCGGCCGCCGGGACATCATGCGCTGCCGAACTCCGCGATGGGGTTCTGCCTGTTCAACAACGTGGCCCTTGCCGCCGAACATGCGCTCCGCGTGCATGATCTTGACCGGGTGCTGATCGTCGACTGGGACGTGCACCACGGCAACGGCACGCAGGACGTGTTTTACCATCGCGAAGATGTCACGTTCTTCTCCGCGCATCGCTCGCCGTTCTATCCCGGCACCGGATCGGTCGATGAAACCGGCAGCGGCCGCGGCTTGGGGCACACGTTCAATCTGCCGGTCCGGTTCGGCATCACGCGGCGAGAGTATCTGGCGCGGTTCGAACAATCACTGCGTGACGCGGCGGCGAAATGCAGCCCGCAGCTGGTTCTTATCAGTGCCGGCTTCGACGCCCACCAGCGGGACCCCATTGGTTCGCTGGGTCTCGACACCGAAGACTTCGGTACCTTGACCACACTGCTGCAGAGTATCGCGAACGAATACTGCGGCGGTCGCCTGGTGAGCCTGCTGGAAGGCGGCTACGACGTGGAAGCCCTCGCCGACAGCGTCGCGCTCCATCTGGAAACGCTGCTCGGCCAATGGGTCCTCTTTCCGGAACCGTGATGCGTCTCGTAGGGTCCGCTGTGCGGACCGTCCTTTTGAGAATCGCGCGCTGTGAGAATCGCGGTCCGCACAGCGGACCCTACAAGAGACTGGCCTCATCAAAGGGGCACGCCCAAAAAAGCAGAAGCCCGAGGAACGCATTCCCCGGGCTTCTTTCGATCTCAAGACTCAAACCGTCTTAACGATTGAAATCGCTGGCATTCACCACACCCTGACCGCGGCGTTGACCGTCCCAGCTGAAGAGCTGAGCGTAGACGCCTTGATTCATGTTGACGCTCAAGGCTTTGCCGCTGCCATCCCCGAAGAGGAAGTTGCATGTCCCTGCATGATTGGAGCTCGCACGCGGCCGGGTTCCACGGGCTGCCCCGTTGATACCGCGGCTCATCTCACCCACAACCGTGGAGTTGGTATTCACTGTGTAACCGCCGGCTTGTACACCGGCAAGCGACGTAGCGATCGTCGTCCCACCGATACCACCGGCAGGGACTGCGGGCGTCGGGACACCATTGCTGTCGACGGTCACCGGCACACCGATACCGATGTAATCGGCGTCGCGGGACAACCAGTTCCCCGATTGAATGTTTTCACCCATCAGAATGGTCTGGCCGAGTCCGTCGCCGCCAGAAATATCGTCGAGAGTGACTGGCGTCATTTCCGGCGCGAAAACGCCACCGTTGCGCCAGAACACGCCCGAACCACGAATCGCGGCCCGGTTCGCGGCATTGGTTCCCGCCGTCCCGGTGATCGGCTTCACATTGAACACGTGGTGGATCGATCCCGCCACATAGGGTTCATCGCCTGCATAGGCTGTCGAGGCCATAAAGCCCATGTTTACGCCGTAGCTTAATCCCATCGGGATCTTGTGGTTGTTCTGATCGACCGGGCACGTGAAGACCGGGACCCATTGATTGAGGGTGGGAGCCGCATTGACCGAAGTCCAACCGGTCGGAGTCGCGCCCAAGTTCGCAACTTCTTCAGTCGAGATGTACCAGACTCCGTTCTGAGAATCGGCTTCGAGGGCGCGGTGCAAGTCCGCGCGGTCGAGGGCGGACAGCAGAATCCGCGGCCATCCGTAACCGGGATTACCTGTCACATCGGTGGAATCCGCACCCGGAGTTGTTCCCGTTTCCGCCAACGAGCTGCTTTCCAATTCGGGCAGGCGGCTACCGTTGGCAGTCGCAAAGTTCGTCATCGCGATCCCGAACTGGTGCAGGTTGTTCAGACACTGCAGGTTGAAGGCGGCTTTACGGGCTGATTGCACGGCGGGGGCGATCAGCGAGATCAGCACGGCGATGATCGCAATCACCACCAGCAGTTCGATCAGGGTGAAACCGCGACGCGGCTTCGGGGTCAGTGCAGAGCGCACGCGAATCATGAGAAACCTCCGGAAAAAAATGCCGCCAACCACCGCGGTCAAACTATCTCGCCGGTCCGCGGGCACCATACCCGCCTCCGCTGATTTCGTCAAAAGAGCCGGACACCCGATCGGCATCCTCGCTCGTTATAACTATTACAACCCGCCGCCCCGGGCGACACCGAACAAATCTGCTGGTACCAACTACTTCTGGAACGTTTTCCCGGCGAAACCCTCAACAGAAAAAAGTGTTGAATCTGCTCGCCAGCCAGCGTTTTCACCGTTTCCTGAGGGAATCTCAACGCCTAGGGAGAAACCCCTGACGCAATCCGCCTGACGTGTCGCATTTTGCCTCTCTATTATGCGGCCCCCCGCGACATTGTCACGACGAAACCCTCCGCCTGACACCGATTTAGCAATTCTCCTGCCACGAAATCACGGATTCCAGCAATACCGTGAACAGAACTGTTACGGCTCGCGCAGGATCCGGCGATGAGTCACGAACGGCCGGAAGGAATCGAAACCGCCGCCGCCCGCCTGGTAGCCCTGCTCCAGCAGGGTGCGGTCGACAATGAACACCCCGCGGTATTCCGGCAATTCCGGGCTTGGTTCGTTGGTCGCATCGAACTCTTTGTAGGGCCCGCCGATCCGGAAGTTGTTGTTGCCATCGATCGCGGCCCGGAACAACTTCGCGGAGATGAAGACAATAAACGTGTTTCCACGCACCGCTGAGTTCCCCCAAACCTTGGACAGCACCCGGTGCCGCAGATACGGATCGACCGTCGCGTTCTGGTGTTCTGGCAGCGATGCCACTTCGAGCAACCGGCGTTGGGACTCGGTGCTGCTGCTGTCGAGAGGCAGACTCCGGAGAATGGTGTGCTCCAGGCTGGTATTGCCATGCGCGTAATACCCCAGGCTGCGGAAC
>DASRYX010000524.1:0-2273 GCA_035686985.1 Planctomycetaceae bacterium
GGAAGTTGTGCTCAAAGCCGCCGGGCAACTGCGCGACGCTGGCCGTCACAATGTGCAATTTTGGATCGTCGGTGACGGTGCCGAACGCGCCGCACTCGAAGCCCAAGTCACCGAGCGGAACCTCTCTAACGTCCTGTTCACTGGAATGGTTGCGAAGGATCAGGTCGACGCGGTTCTCGCCAGTTGCGATGCCTGTCTCGTTCACCTGCGGGGTACCGAACTCTTCGGCACGGTGATCCCGTCGAAGGTCTTCGAGACAATGGCGATGAACGTGCCGATCATCATGGGTGTTCGCGGACAGGCCCAGGACATTGTGATGGCCGGAGGCGGCGGCGTGGCGATGACGCCGGATGATCCCGCCTCGTTGATCGAGGGCATCAACACGATCGCGGCGAATCCCGAGCGATTTCGCCACGGTCGCGGCCATGTCACGCAGAATTTTGATCGCGGCGTGCTGGCCAGTCGCATGTTAACGGCCCTTGAAGCCATCGCCGCAGGCCGTCAGCCCAAAGACGTACCCGACGAAGAGCGCAAGGCGGCGTGATCGTTATTCGGTCGGCCAATCGCTGACCGTCGCCCGGAGGATACTGAGAGTCTCCTCTCGCAACGGTGCGGGCAACTCAACCCTGATTCGTCGGTAGAGTTCGCGCCGCATCGCGACAGGTTGCTCCTGCACCATCGCGGTCAGGATCAGCGGGCTGACCGCATAACGGAACGTGCGGGACTCCAGATCCAAGTCGCGCAGAGACCGACCGTGCGGATCACTCGGGCCTTGGTTCTGCCACCAGCGAGCGAATGCCGTGTCTTTCGGGAGCGGTTGCGGCAACGGCGTTTCGTCTCGCATCAGAAGATATCGTACGACCGCAGCAATGGTCTCCTCGCGCGGTTGCTGGAGTTGATGTTCGTAACTCCAGCGGGTCAGCAGATTCATCCCCAGCAACCAGTGATCGCGCACCAGCAACGCCGCAGGATCACCGCTGACGCTGGGATACTCGGCGTGCCGCACGAACGGCAGATCGTCAGTGAGCGATCGCGATGACGCGATGTCCTTGCCACGGATGTAAACCGCCCGCCAACGCTCGTCGAACGAAAGTGACGGCGCGGTGAGCGTCTGCCACGGTGAGGCACCTGCATCGACCGGCGACAGTCCCGAGTGCAATTGCCAACCCGGCACATTCGTTCCCGTCTTTGGCCCGGAGTGACATGCCAGACACCGTTGCGGCCGCTCGAACCGGGGCGGGCCGTCATCGGTCGCGGTCAACGTGTAGAAGACCGTCCCCCGGCGACGACTTTGTGCGGCGATCTCGATGTGCGGTGTTCCGGGATGCCACGCCACGGCGACATCATCACGGAAGTAGATCGCACGGGGTCGGTTCACGCCGATCTCGCGGTGCGGTGATCCCGAAGCGAACTTCAGCACCTGCGTGCTCGGATCGATCTGCAAGGCAGATAACACCGCGGGCAGCAGACCATAGCGAGAATCGTTTCGCAGATGCACTTTACCGGCTTCAATTCGCCGCTTCAGCCGTTGAACCGCATCATCACTCACATCCCAGTAATCGATCGGCGCACCACCAAACGGCAAGGCGGGGAAGGCCGGCGGTTCGTCAGCAAGAAGGGGCGGACATGCGGTGATTACCACCGTGATCAGCAACCAGCGCGGTCGATGGTGTCTGATCATGGCGCAATGACTTGGGCAGCACGCTGGAAATCTCGACGACCGCCGTCGAAGATGAACAGTGGCATCGTGACCAGATTGCTCGGAGAAGACAACACCCATGACAGCCGACGCCGCGCTTGTGATTCGCGGATTATCGAAACGCTACCCCACGCCTGACGGTGAACTGCGGATCCTCGAAGGCGTGGATCTCGCGCTCGAGCGCGGTTCCGCGCTGGCAATCGTCGGGCCCTCTGGAGCCGGAAAGAGTACGCTGCTGTATGTCCTCGGTGCGCTCGATACGCCCACGGAGGGCACGGTGACGCTGCTCAGTGAGAATCCGCATGCGATGAACCCGACGCAACAGGCGGCATTTCGAAACCGGCACGTCGGCTTCGTCTTTCAGGACCATCACCTCCTTCCGCAATGTACGGTGCTGGAAAACGTGTTGATTCCAACGCTCGCAGGGGAGGGTGCCACGGCCGAGATGGAGCAGCGCGCGCGAAAGCTGCTCGGCCGCGTGGGGCTCTCGGCGCGGTTGGATCATCTGCCGGCGAAGCTCTCCGGCGGTGAGCGGCAACGCGTCGCGGTCTGTCGGGCGCTCATTCATCAGCCG
>DASRYX010000525.1:0-8819 GCA_035686985.1 Planctomycetaceae bacterium
TTACTGATGGACGCAACTTCCTCCGGGCGGTTAGGACCGTTTCTCATCGCCTTCGGATTGATCGCCACCGTCTTTCAAACGCTGACGACAAATGCGCCGCGCAGCTGGTGGTCGGTTCCCGCGATGTCGTTTGCGCTCGCCACTGTGCAGCCGTTCGTGATCCTGATCGTTCTCCGCTTAACAGCAGCGGCGTCGCCGAACGGTTTGGATACCGCGTTGATGGCCGTCACCCGCGGCGGAGTGACCGCATTTACCGCCACGTTAGCGCTATTGGCGATGATGATCGTGCAGCGGATTACATCACCGGCAACGACCAGTACGCCCGTCACACTCACGAACCGCTGGCGAATGATCACAGAATAGTAAGAGCCCCCCATCGGATCATGCAGAACCGACCGACGATTCCCGGGTTGATCGATCAGCCCGCCTCCGATAGGGGGTGGGACTGGCAGGATACCCCCGCGCATCGGTTGGTCCTGCTCGGGGCCGTGTTCATGATCCCGCTGCTGCTGATCACGGCGCGCGTCGCCGATCTGCAATGTCGGCTGCAGCCCGCCTTCACCGAGGTATTCGCGCGAACGACGACAGAGTCTGATGAAATCCCGGCACGACAGGGGCGGCTGCTCGCAGCGGATGGCACCGTACTGGCCGATGACGTGTTGCAGTACGATCTGCGCGTTCATTACCGCCGGCTGGAAGACCCGCCCGATCCGCGGTGGCTGCGCCGCAAGGCGTGGGAACGCCTCAGTCGCAGCGAGCGCCGGCAATCGGCACTGGTTGCAGCACAGGAAAGCCTGCTGCGAGAAGAACACAAAGCCTGGTGGCGGCAACTTGCCGAGTTGACCCGACACGCGGAGGCCGAGCTGCGACAGACGGCGCGAACGATTCAGAACCGCGTCGATGCAATCTGGGCCGGAGTCGACGAGCGCCGGCGCTTGTCCGACAGTGCCCTATCGACCACAGCGACGCCTGAGAATTCTTCAACGGTCTGGTGGCAGACGGCGTGGCAGCGGATGCAACACGAACTGACCGCCCCGCCCGTTCGGACCCGGCATGAGCCGCTGGTGATCGCCGAGCAGGAACAGTCTCACGTTCTGCTGACGAACGTCCCGCGCGATGTCGCCGACGAAGTTGCCGCCCATCCGGAACGGTATCCCGGTATCTCGATCCTGATCCGTCCGCGGCGAGTGTATCCGCTGAAGACCGTTGCGCCGCATATTCTGGGAAGTCGAACGCCGCTACGACCCGAGGAGGTGGATCCGGCGAGCGAGCACTTCGTTGCGTCGATCGGGGTCGATTATCGGGCCGGTGATCCCTACGGTCGCAGCGGGCTGGAACGGCAGTATGAATCCGTGCTGCACTCCCGCCGCGGGGTGCGACGCCTCGTCTACGACCGCTACGGTGAAGAACTGTCGTCACACATTGAACGTGAAGCCGAGCATGGTCGCGATATCGTCTTGACGCTCGACCTGCCGTTACAGCAACGAGCCGAAGCACTGCTCGACGAGGCGATCTCGACTGTGCCCAAGCCGAGCACAGACGACGAAGCGCCGCCGGCGAATGCGCCACAGACGCCTCCGCCCGGGGGCTGCCTGATTGCACTCGATGTTCAGACCGGGGCGGTTCTCACCGCAGCATGCGCGCCGCGCTATGATGCGAATTTGCTTATCACGCCGGAACCCGCGGCGTGGAAGACGCTCATCGACGATCCGCGGAAACCGTTGTATTCGCGGGTCACGCAGATGGCGGTGCCCCCCGGCTCCGTGTTCAAAGCACTCACAGCGATCGCGTTGCTCGAAGCGGGAGTGTTCACACCGCACGATCACATCCCGTGCATCGGCTATCTGGATCGTCCCGAACAGCACCGCTGTCTGGTCTTTCGGCATTACGGCGTCGGGCACGGCGACACCAATCTTGCCTCCGCGCTCGCCCGGTCGTGCAACGTTTACTTCTTCACCGGTGCGCGGCGGTCGGGCCCGCAAGCGCTGGTGGAATGGTCCCGACGGCTCGGCATCGGTGAACCGACGGGACTGGACCTCCCGGGCGAAACCGGCGGGGCGTTGCCGTCGCCATCACGCCCCGGTGAAGCCGGCCCGCGCTGGTATCCCGGCGACACGCTCGGGCTTGCCATCGGGCAATCGTCGCTGAAAGTCACGCCGCTGCAGATGGCACGACTCATGGCGGCGATCGCAAACGGCGGGTTTCTGGTCACACCGCATCTGGCGACCACCGCCGGGCCGACGAGTATCGAGACCGATGGCAGCACGCCGGTGCGACCCGTGTTCGCCCATCCGGAGCCGCAACCGATTCCGGGACTGCATCCTGAAACGCTCGCGGCGATTCGTGCCGGGTTGCACGATGTCGTGCATGATCCGCACGGGACCGGTTACAAGACCATTCGTTTGCAGGAAGTCGCCATCGCCGGCAAGACCGGCACGGCGGAAGTCGGCGGCGGTCGCCCCGACCACGCCTGGTTCGCAGGTTACGCCCCGGCGGACCAGCCCCGCGTCGCCTTCGCCGTGGTTGTCGAACACGGCGGCAGCGGCGGAAAAGTCGCCGGCCCGATCGCGAAGGAATTCGTGAAGACGCTGCTGGAAACGGGATTGATCACGCCGTCATCCCCGCTGGCCGATCGGTGAGAATGCTCCGATCGCGGCCTTCTCCCTGAGGGAGAAGGTGGCCGAAGGCCGGATGAGGGGGAAAGCGGCCGACCGCGACCATCGCTCACGAGTGACGTGATGTCCCCCTCTCCCTCGAGGGAGAGGGGACCGGAGTGCGCTTACGTCGCCGCGGCTTGGTTTTTCTTCTTTTTGTTCTTCTTGGGATTCGCGTTCGGCGGGGCATCGGGGGCGCTCGGTTCCGCCTGTTCTTTGCTCCAGGCGTTCCACATTCCCTGCAGCGTCTTGACGGTATCCGGCTGTTCGTCCGCCAGGTCTTTCGATTCGAACGGATCTTTGCCGAGGTTGTACAACTCGGGCTTGGGGCCGCCTCCCCGTGCGACAACGAGCTTCCAGTCGCCGTGACGGATCGCCCATTGCGGGCCGAACCGCCAGTACAACGTTTCATGCGGGCGGTCCGTCTTCTCCCCCTTCAGATACGGCAGCAAGTTCACGCCGTCGATCTTCGGCAACGCATCGGCACTGCCTCCCGCCGCCGCCCACGCGGTGGGAAGCACATCGAGATTCACGACCGGCAAATCGTACGTCTTCCCTTCGGGCAACGTCCCCTTCCACTGGATCAGAAACGGTACGCGCGGGCCGCCTTCGTAGGTCGTGGATTTGAAGCCCTTCAGTCCGCCGTTGTTCGAGGTTGTGGACTGTGTCGGGCCGCCGTTATCTCCGATGAAGAAGACCAGCGTGTTGTTTTCCTGACCCATGTCCCGGATCTTGGTCAGCACGCGTCCCACCGCATCATCCATGGCGGACATCATCGCGGCGAACAGCTGACGTTTTTCATCAGTGATGTTCGGGAAGCGATCGAGATATTTCTTCGGGGCCTGCAACGGGGCGTGCTGCGCATTGAACGGCAGGTACAGGAACCACGGCTTGTTGCGTTGCTTATCAAGCCAGTCCACAGCGCGATCGGCGTAGGCATCAGTGGTGTAGAAGTCATCGTCTTCGATTTTCTGGACATCGGGCGAGACGCGGGAGTCAATGAAGTTCGTCGGGTGATAGAACGGCGTATTTGCCAGGGTCCCGAAGAACTCGTCAAACCCGCGCTTCGTCGGGTGATATGGTGCGCTATTTCCCAGATGCCACTTGCCCACGCACGCCGTCGCGTAGCCCTTCTCCTTGAACCGGTCGGCGATCGTTCGTTCTTCCAGAACGAGCCCCGACTTGTTCGCGGTCGAATTGAATTCGTGCCCGAACCGAGTGGGATACTTTCCGGTCATCAAGCCCGCTCGCGAAGGACTGCAGTACGTCGCGGCCACATAGCCCTGAGTGCAGCGCAACCCGTTCTTGGCGATCGAATCGATGTTCGGCGTGGGGATGTCCTTGCTCCCCTGACAGCCGAGTTCACCCCACCCGAGATCATCCGCGTACAGGATCAGCAGGTTGACCGGTTTTTCCGCGGCGTGGGACAGCGAGCCGCAACACAGGACGGTGGCGAGCATTGCCAGTACGTTTCGATGCATCATCGTCGGCCTTTCAGGAAGTCTGCACGATCGAGTTCGACCATCGGAGCGATTCTGTCCGGTTCAGGAAAAATAAACAACTAATCCAGTCGTGAATATTTCGGGCAGAGCAGATTTGAAACCGCCGTGCATTTCCCGCCCTCGGTCTCGCTCCTATGATTGGCTGCGGATTTCGTGCTTTTGGTTTCGGACGCTCTCTGTATGTCTCGACGAATTGTGTTGGCCATGAGCGGCGGGGTGGACAGCTCGGCCGCTGCTGTTCTGTTGAAGCGACAGGGCTGGGATGTCGTCGGACTGTTCATGCGCTCCGGCGCGACCGAAGAAGCCGCGTGTCAGACCGGTCTGGGACCCGCATTGCCGATCATCTCGGCAAAGACTCACAAGCAAGGTTGCTGCAGCGCAAGTGACGCCGCCGATGCCCGCCGCGTTGCCGATGCGCTCGATATCCCGTTCCACGCGCTGAACTTCCAGGACGCATTCGGGCGGATCAAGGACTATTTCGCAGATGAGTATCTCGCCGGGCGGACACCGAACCCGTGTGTGATGTGCAACAACTGGCTGAAGTTCGGCAAGCTCTGGACGTTCGCGGAACAGGTCGGAGCCGAAGCGATTGCCACCGGTCATTACGCGCGGATCGGTACAGACTCCGCGGGACAACCGGCGCTGCTGCGCGGACGTGATCCGGGCAAGGATCAGTCGTATGTCCTGTTCGGCATTCCTCGGGATTTGCTGAGCCGGATCGTGTTCCCCGTCGGTGATTTTGAGAAGCCGGAGATTCGCGCGCTCGCCGCTGAGGCAGGGCTGCGCGTCGCTACGAAACCGGACAGCCAGGAAATCTGCTTCGTTCCGGACAATGACTACGCGGGTTTCCTGGAACGTTACCGCGGCGTGTCCGACACCGCCGGCGAGTTTGTCGATCCCGAAGGCCGCGTGCTGGGAAAACATCCTGGCTTCGAACGGTTCACGATCGGTCAACGCCGCGGATTGGGCATCACGTTCGGTGAGCCCCGTTTCGTGATTCGCATCGAGGCCGATACCCGCCGCGTCGTCCTGGGAAAGTACGACGATCTCCGCTGCTCGGGATTAGAAGCGGACCGCGCGAACTTCCACGCCACTGATTTGCCGCAGCGGTTCACGTGCTTCGCGCAGATTCGCTACCAACACACCGCGGCCAAGGCCGAGGTCGAAGTCGACGGCGACCGGTTGCGTGTCACCTTCGATGAGCCACAATTCGGCGTCGCCCCCGGGCAAGCCGTCGTGCTGTACGACAACCAGCGCGTCCTCGGCGGCGGCTGGATCGCGAAGGGGATTCCATTCACAGCCAAGGCAACGCGCGCCGTGGCAAGGTGATCCGAAAGAAGAAATTCCGCGTTATCACCGCGAGATCGAAGTCTGTTCTGTGTGGTGAATCATGCAAGCCGAAACCGTGATCTGCAGCGCTTGCGGTGCTCCGCTGACGATTCCCGAGACCGTGGAATACGTTGCGTGCCGGTACTGTCAGGCGCAGCTACATGTGCAGCGCAATCAGAGTGTGGTCTTTACGGAAGTGCTGCAATCGCTGCAAAAACAGACCGAACGGATCGCGGACACCACAGATGTGCTACGAATTCAGAACGAAATCGCGCTGCTCGATCGTGAATGGGAACAACAGTCCGCGGGATTAATGGTCCACGGCAAGCACGGTCGCGTGTCAGTGCCGGACAAAACGTCCGCCGTGGTCGGTGGCACTGTGATTACGCTGTTCGGCCTCTTCTGGACAGCGATGGCGGGTCTGATGTTTCCGCCGATGGCCCTCTTCGGCCTATTGTTCATCAGCCTCGGCTTGTGGAACACTTTCAAGGTTCACAACGACGCGGGCCGGTACACGCAGTTACGGACATTGCACGATCAGAAACGACAGGCCTTGAGGGATCAACTCCAGATGCTGAACCACCCTGAGAGTCACTGATCGAATTGCTACAGCGTTGACCGATTTTGGTGTAGCAGAATAACACATCGGCGTCGGCTCGCGTGTTCGTTGCAGAATGGGTGTTTCACAAAGCCTTTTGTTTCAACAGCTTAATCGGTGTTCGCAAAAAGCTTTCGTAATTCTTTTACTGGCACGGTCCTTGCTAGTAAGTTGCAATGCCCTGGAAGCAGGCGTTGGCCCGCACTTGCGTTCTGGGCATTCCCCGAAGGCGTTCTGAACCCGTTTCAGGACGCCTTCGGCTTTTTCCGGTCGGGATTCCGGAACCACACGGCGTTCCTTGACGTTCGCCGCCCTCGCTTCTACCGTGACGGTGTATCCATCATCACAGGTTGATCCGTCGAGGGCCGCCCATGGAGCCGAAGGCTACCCGTATCCGCTGGGGCGTCGTCGGCGTCACAACCATCTCGGCCTTTCTGCTCTACCTCGACCGGTACTGCGTTTCCTTTGCCGGGAGCGCGATTCAACAGGAACTCAATGTTTCTCCCGCGGGAATGGGACTGTTCGTCAGCGCGTTTTTCTGGTCTTACGCGCTGTTCCAAGTTCCCGCCGGCTGGATCGGCCAACGCTTCGGCATCCGGACCGCGCTGACGGCTTATATCCTGTTGTGGTCATTGTTTACGGGTCTGCTCGGGTTCGTTTCGAGCGTTACAACGATCATTATTTTCCGGCTGCTGTGCGGTCTCGCTCAGGCGGGAGCGTTTCCCTGTGCGGGACGAGCCGTCCGTGATTGGCTGCCGATGTCGCAACGGGGCACCGGCAGTGCGTGTGTGACCTTCGGAGGTCGCGTGGGTGGAGCTGTCACGCCGCTGCTGACCGGCTCATTGATGCTGTTTTTCGCGGTTCTGCGTTCGGGACCAGAGTTTCAATCGCATGAAATCCTGTCGCCGGCATCCGCGGCACAGGCGATCATTGCCCCCCACGCGAACGAGGCCGCCGATTGGTATCGGAAGTTGAGAACGGACGCCGCGCCGGATTCGGACGCCTCGCGGCTGGCCCGCACGTTGGTTGACACGGATCGAGAAAAACTCGCAGCGTTTCTGAATGATCCCGCGACGTTGCCGCCCTTTCTCGTCGGAATTCCGTGGGAGGAACTGCCACCGGATCTGTATCGCCGCCTGCAGTCCTGGGACTCGCAGTCCCCGGACCACCAGCGGGAAGCCGCGCGGCGATTCTGGGAATCGGCGTTACCCAAGCAGGTGAAGAAACTCGAAGCCCGCGGTTGGCGACCGGTGGTGATTCTGTTCGGCGGGATGGGCGTTTTCGTGGCCCTGGCGTTCTGGTGGTTGTTTCGCGACGACCCGTCTCAACATCCGTGGTGCAACGCCGAGGAAGTCGAACTCATTCATCGCGACTGGCCGAAGCTACCGGCGGGGACCGTCATTTCCACACCGAAATTTCCGTGGCGGTTCCTGCTCACCAATCCCAGCCTATGGGGCAACTCGGTGATGCAGTTCATGACCAACGTCGGCTGGTTGTTTCTGGGAACCACGCTGCCGCGGTATCTTGACGAAGTGCATCATGTCCCGGTGCTGCAGCGCAGCGTGCTGGCGTCGGTGCCGCTGTTCGCGGGCTGGTTCGGCATCCTGTTGGGCGGGCCGTGGACCGATCGGTGGACGGCGTGGAAAGGCCGCAAATGGGGTCGCCGCGGACCGATCGCCTGTTCGCGGCTGCTGGCCGTCGGCGGTTATCTGCTGGTGCTCGCGGTGATGTGGGGGGCGTTCGGCTCGCGGGAGTCACTGACGGCCATCTGGATCGCTGTCGCCGGGTTATCGCTCGTCGCAGTGGCGACCGATCTCGGAGTCCCGGCCACATGGGCCTTCGCACAGGATGTCGGCGGGAAACACACCTCTGCTGTGCTCGGCTGGGCGAACATGTGGGGCAACATCGGTGCGGCGGTTTTCTCCCTGTTCAGCGAGATGATTCTCGGCAAAACGCCCGGGTTGATGCACTGGACGTGGTTGTGCTCGGCCTGTGCGGCAGCGTTTGCGATCTCCGCTGTCTGTGCCTGCCTGATGGATGCAAGCCGTCCTGTTGCTGACGACAGCGGTCATTCTCTCTAAACGCTTGGCGGACCGTGGGGACGACCGGTACGATTCGACGCGGTTCCGGTCCGCTGCCGGACGTGAGGCGAACTCTTTCCGGATCGATGCGATGACCACCGACGTTCCCGTTGAACACGTGCTCTGTGTTCCTACGATGCTGTTCCACGAAATCGGTTACTTCCAGGGCTTCCAAGCCGACACCGATCGCTATCTCCGCATTCTCCTCGATCCCGCCCACACCAGCTTCCAGCCACGCGACAAAGTGGAAACGGACCCGAGTTACAAACAGCTCATCCCATATTGCCTGTTTAAACACGATGGCCAAGTGTTCTATTACCGACGTGGTAAAGCGGGTGGAGAAGGCAGGCTGCATGCGAAGCGGTCCGTTGGGATCGGCGGACACATTTCGTCCACCGACCGCCTGCATGGCGACCGACGTTACGCCGAGGCCATGCACCGTGAGATCGAAGAGGAAGTCTTTCTGGAATCAGGGTTTACCGATCGCTGCGTTGGCCTGATCAACGACGATGAAACCCCGGTCGGGCAGGTCCACCTCGGCATCGTTCACATTTTTGACCTCGACTCGGCGAAAGTTTCTCCGCGGGAATCGTCGATTCTAGAGGCAGGATTTGCACAACCGTCACAACTGTTACAGGAGCTCGACCAGTTCGAA
>DASRYX010000526.1:0-2562 GCA_035686985.1 Planctomycetaceae bacterium
GCTCAGCAGGAGCTTCGCCCTCCCGGGACCGGAGCGGAACCCAGTGCGATAACGGCACGGTTTGACAGCGTGACCAGCGCCCATCGCGACCCCAAGCTCGCAGCAGTTGCGCCGCGCCGAGACGATTGTCATGCAGCAGTACGATGTCGCCGTGCGACCAGGCCGTTTGCTGGCTCACCGCGAGCGCCTCAGTGTCGCTGTCGATGCGATAATCACGCGGATCGACGCTCCACAGTGCGATCGTGTAACCCGCGCGCCAAAGCCCGAACGTCTTGCCCACGGTTAATTCGCCCTTCGGCGGTCGCATCCAGCGCGGCGATGTCCCGGTCAGTTTGGTCACCAGTGCGGTAGTCCGGGTCACTTCTTCGGCGAAGATGCGGCCGGATGTGAGGCTTGGCTCGGAATGAGTCCACGTGTGATTCGCGACCGTGTGTCCCGCCGCGACGATCTGCTGGATCAACTGCGGGTGAGCCTCGGCGTGTTGCCCGATGACGAAGAACGTCGCGGTGAGTTGCCAGCGATCGAGCTCCGCCAGCACGTCGGCGGTGTGTGTCGGATGCGGGCCATCGTCGAAGGTGAGCGAGATGGCGGGAAGCGCGTTTGTCTGGCGTGTGCGACCGCGCACGAGCCACCGTTCCGCCGGCAGACAGGCGGTCAACGTGTGCTTCATGAGTTGTCGCAGCAGGGCCATCAGCGGTCTCAAACGGACAACGGTTCGATCTCGGCGAGCGGGGGGACGTGAGTCCCCTCGGTGATTGATTCCGTGATTGAGTCACCGGGGGGAGTGACCTCCCCCCGCTCGCCGGCTATGCGAGTGAACAGTTCGGACAACTTGCGGGTAGTCATCGCCTGTGAGTTCGGTTCAAATCGCCGCGAATACCCTTCCGGCGGGAGATGACGCAAGCGGTCGACGACGGCCTCCGCGAGCGCGGCGGCGTTCTTCGCCGGAGCGAGACGATCGCACACCGGATCGGCGATTTCGGGAATGCCCCCGACCGCCGTCGCGACGAACGAACCACCACACGCCAGCGTTTCCAGCAACACGTTCGCAATGCCCTCGGAAGTACTTGTCAGCAGGGTGAGATCCGCCGCGCGATACCAGTCGGCGAGCTGCGCGGGCGTCTGCGCGCCGCGCAATTCGACAAAATCGTTCAATCCGCGCTGCGTGATCGCCGCCCGCAGTTCCGCTTCGAGCGGTCCCGCACCGCAAACATAGCTCGCGGGTTTCACCCCTCGGGCGACAAGTTGCTCGATTGTGTCCAGCCACGTGTGCCAGTCTTTCACCGGCACGAGCCGCCCCACACCAACGATCACCGGTCGATCGTGGGGAACGTCGAGCTTCTGCCGTGCGGTTCGCCGATCACCGGGATGAAAGAGTGTGGTGTCGACACCGCGGCCGATGACGTGCAGTTTTTCGCCGGGCAAGCCGTCATCGAGCAGCGTGTTCCGCAAGTCCTCGCTGACGGTGATGACGGCCTCGGCTTCGGCGAGCGTTTGCAGAATCACTCTGCGACGGGCGCCGGACCGCGCGAGCAGCAGGACGTCGCTTCCCCCGACAATCACCACAGCAGGAAGACCGGCTTGATGAGCCGCACGGACGGCGACCGCCCCATCAGGATGCGCCCAGTAACTCAGGACGATGTCCGGCTGGAACTCGCGCAGTGTCGCCCGAAGTGTGCGACGAATCGACCACCACAGGAACTGGTCATACCGGGACCGCGCGAGTTTCGGCGGATAGTAGAACGTCGGGTATTCCGCACGGATCTGTGGGTGGGCCTGAAACTCGGGACTTGCTGGCTTCCGCCAGCATTCGGTGAAAGCCACAGGAGCGATCACGCGCACGTCATGCTGCTGCGCGAGACCGGCGAGCATCGTGCGGTTGAATGTTCCCAATCCCGGCTGCCACGAATTGGGATAAGCGTATGAAGAGAACAGGATCCGCATCATTCGGCTCCTGCGTCAGTGTTCGGCGTCGTGACCGCCGGGGTTCCTTTTCCGGCGACACGGTTCCAGCCGTAGCGCACCCATTGCCGGGCGCGCGTCGCCAGTCCGCTGTTCACCACCGCGCGGCGCACGCCGTGGCGCAAGCGACGACAGCCGCGGATGTAGTTGACCGTGGCCACGTTGGACCAGGTGGGCGGCCACAACCACAATGTGCCGCTGCGGCTTTCGTGATTCGCGAAAATCTGCTTGTAGTCCGCGTCACCACCGCCGAAGTCAAACCAGTCGGGTCGGTTGGTCGTGAGCAGATCGTCAATCAACTGCACGAGCATCATCTGCCCCGGCGAGTACCGCGCATGGGACGTCATGTAGCCGACTTCTTCGTAGTGAAAGCACCCCTTGTCCTGATTGCCGACGGTGAAGGCGATCGGCTCACCGTTCGAGTACCACAGGTACGATCGCAGCAGGCCTTCACTCGCGAGGATCGTCAGCAGTTCGCGTTCTTCGTCGTTGTTCCGGACGCGCAAGCCGAACTGACGCGACTGCCAGGTCTGCAAGGAAATCCGGTGAGCCGCTCCGAGAAACCGGGGCACGTCGCTGACCGCCGTGATTCGTTCGAGC
>DASRYX010000527.1:0-6932 GCA_035686985.1 Planctomycetaceae bacterium
CGCGGCAGCGGGGCCGAAGTGATCAAGAAAAAAGGCGGGGCCGGGTTCGCCGTCGGCGTATCGATTGCCGACGTCGTCCACAGCATCGCCCTCGATCAACGCCGCATTCTGCCCGTGTCGTCGCTCGTCAACGGTCCTTACGGTCTGCGTGACGTCGCGATCTCGATTCCCACCGTCGTCGGTCGTAAAGGTGTTCTCGGCACCATCGAAATCGACCTCTGGCCGAAGGAAAAACTCGCCCTGCAAAAGTCCGGCCAAGTGCTGCGGGAAACGATCGAGAAAGTGCTGTAAGACCGCAAGGTGGTGAGAGCTGATGCAAAAATCCCTCGATCGAAAACTCGCGGCGATTCATGCGGATCCTTCGGGGGCGAAGGATTTCATCCTCGCTGATGCGAAGGACGCCGACATGGCGTTCGGCATCGGCGCGCCGGGGCTCTCTCCCGAGCGGCATGATGGCGAGCTGCGGCACAAGACGTTGGGTGAGTATCGCGACCAGATTCGCGCGGTGATTCAGCAGGGCATTGTCGACATCGTGCTGATGTCGACCAGCACCAGTGATCTGCTCACCCTGAACGAAGGACTCTTCGACAATTCGCACGTCACGCCGGCGGCGCGGGCGAATGACGCGACTGACGTGCATCTGCCGCGTGGTGGGAACATTCACACTGCGGCCGCGCGGCCCTTTCGCACGGCCGCGATCGATCACATGCAGTGCGGGCACCTCGACTGCGCCGACGCCGAACGCCCGCGCGGCGCGAATCTCGGACTGTATTCGCTCACGTTCAACAACAATCTGGAACTCGATCTCCACACTCTGGAGAAGTACAAGGAGTTCCGCGAAGAAGCCGAGCGAAAAGGCTTTCGCCACTTCATGGAAGTGTTCGATCCGAACCTGCCCGGTGTCGTACCGAGCGAACTCTTGGGCGGATTCATCAACGACCTGATTGCCCGGACGCTGGCCGGGGTGCCGCAGGCGGGGCGACCGGTGTTTCTGAAGATTGTGTATCACGGTCCCAAAGCGATGGAGGAACTCGTTCGTTACGATCCGCATCTCGTCGTTGGTGTGCTCGGCGGTGCCGCGGGAACGACCTACGACGCCTTCAAGCTGCTCGGTGAAGCAAAGAAGTACGGAGCACGGGCGGCGCTGTTCGGACGTAAGATCAATCAGGCGGAGAATCAACTCGCGTTCATCGAGTTCCTGCGACTGATCGCCGACGATGTGCTCACGCCGGAAGAAGCCGTGCGAGCGTATCACGGCGTACTACAGAAGCTGAACGTCACACCGCATCGACCGCTGGAAGACGACATGCAACTGCGGACCGCGGTGATGAGCTACGGTGGCTCCGCCGCAGTCAGTGTCCCGGTGGCGATCCCGGCGGAAAGCGAAAAGCCGAAAGCGGAAAGTCCGGTGAAGACCGAGCCCGTGGCGAAACCGGCCGTTGTGGAGAAGCCGAAAGCGCCGAACTTTGCCTCGATGTCGCCCGCTGAGCGGTTGGAGTATCACCGGGCGCGATTGAAGAAATCTCTAGGATAAAACATCCGAAGCCGGGCATTTTCTTCAATGCCCGGCTTCTGTCTTTTAAGCCTCGCAAAGTGGGGCGTTGTTCTAGACTCAAAATGCAAAAGCCGGGCATCCAAAGCAGACACCCGGCTTTGAGAGAAAGACCCACGGTACAGAAAACCGTGGGCTTCACAAAGATTTATCCGACTTTTTGCAGTGGTGCGGTGGTCCGCGGGGATGCCACCAGCGGGAACTTCAGTGTGAACGTCGTTCCCGTGCCGACGGTGCTTTCGACGCGCAGGCGGCCGCCGTGGCTTTCCATCACGTCTTTCGCGAGTGAGAGCCCCAGGCCCGTGCCGCCTTGGCCCTGGGCATCCGCGGTCTTCGTGGTGAAGAACGGCTCGAAGATCTTCCGGAGCTTTTCCGCGGGGATCCCACAGCCGGTGTCTTTCACCGCGAGTTCCGCAAACCCGGTCGACTGTTCGGCCCGCACGCTGATGATGATCGTCCCGCCGTTCGGCATCGCCTGACGCGCATTGACGATCAGATTCAGCAACACCTGCTGCACCTGTCCGGAGTTCACCGCGGCCCACGGGCGGCCTTCAAACCGCAGCTCCGGCCGCACGCGGTACCGTTGCAGATCTTTTTCGACCAGCACCATCACGTCCTCGACCAGCGTGACGAGATCCATCGCCTCGCGGCGGTCGGAATTCTGCCGGGCGTACGACAGCATGCCTGTCGTGATCTTGGACGCCCGTTGCCCGGCGGCGAGGATTTTCTCGAAGGCTTTGTCGCGCGTCGGTGCATCCTGGTTGCGGACGCCCATCTTGGCGTAGTTGATCACGGTCGTCAGGATGTTGTTGAATTCGTGGGTGATCGAAGAGGCGAGCGCCCCCACGGTGCTCATTTTCTGGGCCTGCAGCAGTTGCTGCTGAAGTTGAGCGACCTGGGCCTGGAGTTCTGCAATCCGCGCCGTCTGCGTTTCGTTCGCTGAGCCGTCCATGCGTGTTGTGCATCCGAGAGAGCATCAAAAGTCGTCTCGTAACGCTATCGGAACGGGACAAAAGCGGTCTTCATGGCGGAGGCATTCGAAACGGACCCGCGGGGCGGAAGTTGCGGCCGAATTCCGGTCGAGAAGACTGGGGCGAGGTGGAAAAGCACAGCGACTTTGCCGGAGCGTGCACAAGGCATCACTCCCGCAAAGTCGCCGTGGATTCTCTGGTTGAACGCGGCCCCAGGATGCAATTCCCGGGCTTCTTGCGCGAGTTACTTGGGTTCGGCTGGCGTTTCCGCGGGCTTTTCCGGCTCGATCAGCGTCGGGCTGTCGGTCGAATTGTCCTCTTTCTTTATCCCTTCTTTCGCATCGTCATGCTGGTGATCAAAATGCGCGTCGAGATGGCCGCTGTAGGGCGTGCCGCCGATTTTCACCTTCAAATCGCCGTGGATGAAGCCGGCTTCATTGAGATCGTGCACGATCTTTTCATCCGTCAGCACGAACTCGGACGCCTTGCCTGCGGGTTGCCCTTCCGCGGGTTTCAAGGTCAACGGGGCCCCGCCCCCCTCGGAAGCGATCGTGATCTCGGTGGCATCGGTGGTCGCAGCGGTCTTGGCGTCCGGACCGAGCAGGAACACCTTGAGCGTGTGGGTCTTGCCGTCGAGGATGAATTCCGCGTGGTATTCCTCTTTGCCAAGTTCGACCAGCTCACCGCCGTGCGGGCCGTGGGCGTGCTCCCCGTGGCTGTGACCGTGATCGTCATGCGCGGCCTTGGGCAGCTCCTTGACCGGCTTGAAATCACCGCCAGAGTTGCAACCCGCCAGCGCCACGCCCAGCACCGCCAGAGCGGCGAATCGATTGCTCGAATAGAACATAATGCACCTTCCTGAAGTATCTTGACCGCGGCGACAATCCGTCCGCTCGCCGATGTTTCCAGTGTGAAACAATTATCGTGATTGTGCAATCACGCCTGCGACGGCTCCGCCGCCGTCGTTTCCTGAATGTACGTTTTCTCGGGGAAGCTGGCCGCCACAAAGATGAACAGGACCGCCGCAATCGCCTGTAACACCGTGAAGAACCAGTAATACGACGCGCCCGGCAACCAGGTGGTTCCATCACCATTCTGAATGAGTTGGTTGACGGCGGACGTCAGCAGGTTTCCAAGCGACACCGAGAGCATGTAGAGGGACATGATCAGCGATTTCATCTTGTTCGGGGCCTGCGTGTACGAGAATTCCAGGCCCGTGATGGACACCATGACCTCGGCACACGTCAGCACGAAGTATGCAAGCACCTGCCAGCCGATGTGCAGCCGTCGGTTGGCCGCCACCTGTTCCGCGACGACTTCTTCGACCTTCACCTCGCGTTCCGCCGCGACTTTGGCCGCTTCGGCATCGAGGGGTTCGAGTTTCGATTCGATCCAGCCGCTGATGCTGAACGCCACGGCGGTGACAAAGAATCCGATGCCGATTTTCTTGAGCGGCGTCAGCTTGAACATCGCATTCAACGCCGGGTAAACAACATACGAGAAGAGCGGGATCAGCGCCAGCACGAGGATCGGATTCACTGCTTGAATCTGCGACGACTGCCACTCGCCGGCTTGGCCGCCGAAGGCCCACCGCCGGTCCATGTTGTCTGCCTGCAGCACCCACGCCGACGCCGTCTGGTCGTAGAGCGCCCAGAAGACGGAAATGAAGAGGTACAGCGGGATCAGCTTCATGATGGCGAGCAATCCCTCGCTGCTGAACGACTCGCGGATGAATTCGGTGCCGCCCGCGGGAATATGCACGAACTTGTTGCGCCCCAGCCAGAAGACAAACGTCGCCAGCGCCATCAAAACGCCTGGCACGCCGAACGCGACGTGCGGTCCGTAAACCTTCAGCAGCCACGGCGTGAGCAGTGTCGAAAAGAACGCGCCGAAGTTGATCGAGAAATAAAACCAGCCGAAAACCTTCGACAGCAGATGCTGATTCTTTTCACCGAACTGGTCACCGACGTGGGCGGACACGCAGGGCTTGATCCCGCCCGCGCCGATCGCAATCAGCAGCAGTCCGAGCACCAGGCCTTCCCGCCCCGGCACCACGGCGAGCAGCAGGTGACCGAGGCAGTAGACGATCGACAACCACAGAATCGTCCGATATTTTCCGAAGAACCAGTCGGAAATGATCGCGCCCATCACCGGGAAGAAGTATGCCGACGCCACGAAGAGATGGACCGTCGACTTCGCGTCTTCCGGCGACATCACCGCCGACTGGTTCTGCCAGTCCAGCAGGTGCTTGGTCAGGTAGACGGTCAGGATCGCCTTCATCCCGTAGAACGAAAATCGTTCGGCGGCTTCGTTGCCGACGATATACGGAATGCCCGGCGGCATGGTGGAGAGGGATTGCGGCGCGGTCTGATACGCGTGTTTGCTCATAAAAGCCGAGTCTCCCGGAAGGATCTTCCGTTCTGCAGAATAGGCGATTCCCCGCAGCGTTGCGAGCGGACCCGCTCATTCGACCGGAAATGCGATTGGCAATTAGGAATTAGGAAGTGAAAAGTGCAAAATGGAGCCATCGCAGAAAATCGCTAGCGCGCAGTGGTGCGGAATTCCAATTGGCAATTCTCATTTTTCAATTTCTAATTGCCAATCTTCGTGCTCTCGTCCCGATACCGGAAAGTTGCCAATGCCATCTCACGCGCTCAGCGGTCGCCATGCGGTTTACACGGGCAGCTTTGATCCGCTCACGCTCGGGCATCAGGACATCATCACCCGCGGGGCGGCGGTGTTTGACAAGCTGACCGTGGGGATCGGGATCAACCCGGAAAAACGGCCGCTGTTTTCTCCCGAGGAGCGGCTGGCGATGGCGACAGAAGTCCTCGCGCCGCTGGGCAATGTGGAAGTCCGTTGCTTCACGGGTCTCGCGGTCGAATTCCTGCGGGACTGCGGTGCTCGAGTGATGCTCCGCGGGTTGCGGACTCTGTCGGATATCGAAGCCGAGTTCACGATGGCGCTCGCCAACCGGGCGCTGGACGACGAGATTGAAACCGTATTCCTGATGGCGAGCGCCCGGCTTTCGCATATCTCCAGCACGCTGATTAAGCAGGTCGCCCAGCTCGGGCAGCATTCCCAGGGGGATCGGCTGCGGGATTTCGTCCCCGCGCCGGTGGCCGCGGCTTTGCTGGCTAAGTTTGGCGTGACATCGCCGTAGGCGTTTTCGCCGAAGTGCGCATCCGCGCTTGACACAGTTCGCCAACCACTGGATGATAACGAGTTAAGACAATTCGCCGGGCCTTTCGATCGATGGTGTCTCACCCGATATTTTCGCAAGTGTCGGTGTGCAGAGGGGTTGTGTCATCCCGGATGTACCCGCAGCGGCCATCTTCGAAACTGCAATCCTGACAGGAAGATCGCATGTCAACGCGCCGTTTGGACATTGAAGAGATCGGCGACGTGACCGTTGCCAAGTTCGTCGACAAGAAAATCCTCGACGAAACCAACATCCAGATCATCGGCAATCAGATGTTCGGGCTGGTGGATGAAGACGGTCGCAAGAAAGTCGTGCTCGACTTCAGCAATGTCGAGTACCTGTCCAGCGCGGCCCTCGGCAAGCTCATCACCATGGACAAAAAGGTGAAGGCGGCCAAAGGCAAATTGCGGTTGTGTGCGATTCGCCCGGAAATCTACGAAGTCTTCGAGATCACGCGTCTCAACAAGATTTTCGATATCAAAACGAATCAGGAACAGGCCCTCGAAGGGTTCTAACGGTTCCGCTCGCCGTCGCTGGTTGCTGTTCTCAGCCTTATGACGAGGCGGGCACAAACCGGCTGGTCCCGTCTCGACCTCCCGACTGCCCCCGTCATGCCGACGCCTGAACAGTTTGAGGTCACGATTCCCAGCGATACGGCTGCCGGTCAGACCGTGCAGGAGCGGATCGTCAGTCGTCTCGAAGCGCTCGATTTCCCGCCCCGCGATGTCTTCGGCATGCGGCTGGCGCTCGAAGAAGCCCTGGTGAACGCCATCAAGCATGGCAACGGGATGGACCCGAATAAATCGGTGCATGTGACGTGTCAGATCGACGACTCGCGAGTTTGCGTCGAGATTGAGGACGAAGGTCCGGGGTTTGATGTCTCGGATGTGCCCGATCCGACCGCCGAGGAAAACCTGGAACGCCCGTGCGGCCGGGGAATTATGCTGATGCGGGCTTTTATGACCCGCGTGGAGTACAACTCCAAAGGCAACCGGCTGACGCTGGAAAAAGTCCGCGGTGGCGATTGACGCTGATCTTCCATCAATGAACACCCATCGGAAGCCTAGGGATTACCATCCCTGGGTCTCTTCATTTCTGCCACGAGGTGACGCGAACCTACCTGTGACGTTAGAATGTCTCACCGCAAACGATGACATTCTTGCAGGAACCAGTTCGTGGCAGACGGTCCGGATTTTTCGAAGTCGGA
>DASRYX010000528.1:0-6533 GCA_035686985.1 Planctomycetaceae bacterium
CTGATCCCTCCGGAAGTGCTTTGCCGGCAGCCATCACAGTGAAGAACACGGCCACCGTCATCGCGATTGGACCGGAAGGGGGGTGGACCGCTGACGAACTCGCCGCGGCTCGATCGGCGGGGGCGGCGATTGTCTCACTCGGTGATTCCATTCTGCGCATTGAGACTGCCGCCGTAGCTGTGGCGAGCTGGTGGCGACTCACCTCGTGATCCTTGCGGCGCTACATGGACGCCGTGCGTTTCGATATCATCGAGTTAACAGCACGATCATCCTTGCGGATTCAGCATGACCATTTCGCGCGAACAAAGTCAGCGGCAATTTGAGCGGGCCCAGAAGGCGATCCCCGGCGGCGTGAACAGTCCCGCACGGGCGTTCGGTGGTGTCGGTGGCACGCCAGTCTTCATTGATCGCGGCGACGGACCGTATCTCTACGACATTGATGGCAACCGGTACCTGGACTACATCGGATCGTGGGGGCCGCATATCCTCGGTCATCGTCATCCCGCGATCATGGCGGCCATTCAAGGTGCGCTGGAAAAGGGGACTAGTTTCGGCGCTCCGACCGTTCTCGAGAGCGAACTTGCGGAACGGGTCATCACCGCGGTCCCGTCGATTGAGCTCGTACGGATGGTCAACTCGGGGACCGAAGCGACCATGAGCGCCATTCGTGTCGCGCGTGGGTTCACGGGACGCGAAACCATTGTCAAATTCGCGGGCTGTTATCACGGCCATGTCGACAGCCTGCTGGTGAAAGCCGGCAGCGGTGCGCTAACGCACGGCAACCCGTCCAGCCCCGGTGTTCCTGCCGGTTGCACTCAGGACACGCTGATCCTCGAGTACAACGATGCGCAGCAACTGACCGACGCGTTCGCGGTGCAGGGATCGAAGATCGCCGCCGTGATCCTGGAGCCGGTGGTCGGGAACATGGGGTTGGTCATCCCGTCGCTGGAGTTCCTCACGACGCTGCGAACGCTATGTGATCAGCACGGAGCGGTGCTCATCTTCGATGAAGTCATGACCGGGTTCCGTCTTGCCTACGGCGGTGCGCAGGAACTCTTCGGCATCAAGCCCGATATGACCACGCTGGGGAAAATCATCGGCGCGGGAATGCCCGTCGGCGCTTATGGGGGACGCGCGGACATCATGCGGAAAGTTTCTCCGCTGGGACCGGTCTATCAGGCGGGCACGTTGTCCGGTAATCCGGTCGCGATGGCCGCCGGGATGGCGATGCTCGACACGCTCAAGAGCACCGATCCGTATCCTCGTCTGGCGGACTACACGCGACGGCTGGCAATGGGGCTTTCTGCGATTGCCACGAAGCATGGAATACCGCACAGTTGCCCGCACATCGGCAGCATGATCACGCTGTTCTTTGCAGCGGATCCGGTCACCGACTACGCCACAGCAACGAAGAGCGACACGCCCCGGTTTGCTCGCTTCTTCCATGCGATGCTCGAGCGCGGCATCTATCTCGCTTGCAGCCAGTACGAGGCGCACTTCGTTTCCGCGGTGCATACGGAAGCGCATCTGGAAGAAACATTGACGGCGGCGGAGGAGGCGCTCGCCAGTGTGAAATGACCCGCTTGCGGTTTCGCGCCGCGCCCGCAGAGAGAAGAATTATCGCCCCAATGCGGCGGACAACGACTTCAGCAGCGACTGTTCCAGTGCGGGATCATGTCCCTGATTGATCCAGCCGGAGGGAGTCGCCTGTCCGACCACCACGTCCAGATCGCGCTGCAGCGGGTTGTTGTCCAGAAACGTCGCGGCCCCCACGGAGTTCGCGGCGGCGGCCACGTCTTCCAGCTCTTTGATTGTCTGGACGCCCACCATGTAACCGCCCTGCGCTGGGGTCACGGTGAAGATGGCTTTCCGGCGAATGCTCTGGAGTGAGCTTTCCAGTCGGTTGGCGACGCCGACGGTATCTCCGTGCCATGGCTCCAGCACGCTCGCCCCAGTCTTGTAGCGCGTTTCGATGACACCGTCGAGCTTGTTCTCCCGTTCGATCTCGAACAGGTAGTCGTGCGCGACATCAACGGTCTTTTCCCAGACGAATTCGCCGTCATTCGCCCGCACGAAGAGAGGATTGCTGACCGCCGGTGCGTTGCCCCACGGCCCCTGCCCCGAAGGCGATGCGCAGCCACCGAACCAGGCTCCCGCGATCCCGATGATCACGCAGCCCACCGTTCGGCCAACGACTCGCAATTGACGCTCGCCTGTCATCCTGACCTCGTTCCCCGGCATTCCCTTGCGGCGAACCTTTGACGCCGTAATTTGTCGAAGAAGCAGAGTTTTGGCAATCCCGGTTTCGGTTGCCATGCCGAGAGGCGAACTACGAAGCGAGCGGTTACTGCCAACACGAAGAAGAACGAATCAATCCGTTCCGAGATAAACGGTTCGATTACCGATCATCCGGCGTTTCACAAAAAGTACGCTTGCCGAAACGTCCGAAATCACTCAAGATGTCGCAGACGCACAAGGCGGCAAGCCTCCGCGTCAATTACCCCGTAGTGTAACGGTAGCACAACAGATTTTGGTTCTGTTTGTCAAGGTTCGAATCCTTGCGGGGTAACTCGAAAACAGCTGGGAAACCGCTGGTTTTTCGCGAGACCGCGTCCCGCTGTGAAGGGATTCACTGGAAGCGGGTTCTCCACTCGGCGGTGCCTGTCGGGTTTCCTCTTCCCGCTGGTCAGCGAGCCACCGTTCGCGACGCGCTCTCCAGCGTGCGGTTGCGGGTTTTGCGTCGCAGCCAGCGCTGGCGAACGTCCTCAATGACGTTGCTGGGCAGTCCGGTCTCCGCGATGATGTCGGCTTCTGACTGTCCCGCGTCGCACAGGCGTTCGATGATCTCCGCTTGAGGCGTTCGCGCTGATGGAAATCGCCGGGACTCGCTCGGGACCAATGTCGCGCCGGTCAGCAGCGCGGCAGCCAGATACTTGTGGACTTCGAATTCGACCCCGGGACGGGTCGCAATCGTGATTCGCTCATTGACCGCAATGATGCGGATAAACTCGCCCTGCTTGCGACGCCAGATCTGGCCGGCGGCAAACTGCGGCCGCGGCTCGACCGATTTTGCAGATGTTGCTTCGTCGGGAGACGGACTCTCCGCATCGCGATCTGAACTGCGGAAGCGGGCGAGACGGTCAGCGTAGGCGGTGTGATTCGCCATGACCTCAATCTGCACGCCGTTGCGGGCGACCCAGAATCTGTCTTCTCCCTTTTTCACAACGGGTAAGCCGCTGTCGGTGAGAAAGACGTTCTCTACTCGGGCCATCGACGACCGGCCGCACTGGACATGCGGAATGATCCGCTGGAAATGCTGGATCGTGAACCGTTCATTCTCCCGGCTGACAGCTTCGATCCGATTCAGTTCGAGCAGGGAGTCTGACATCAGCGCACTCGTTTGGTGACCGTGAAAGTTTAAAGTCGATCGAAGCTTGAATCACGATCCAAGCGACGCGAGAGAACAGGGATGGTCGGAGCATTTCGCCCCTAGCAACTCACGGACCAATGCGCATGCGACCGGAATGCCGGAAAGTGGTTGAACTGGTCGCCAATATGTGGTCGATTATCGTTCAGTGTGATCGATGCGGAGTCATGCGGCGAATGCCGCGTCGTCAGAACACCAAGCCATGACGAGGAGAATCCTCGATTCAGCCAGTGAGATTACACAAGGATATCATGAACGACATGTCCGTGAACGTCAGTGAGACGGAAGTCTCGGCCCTGGATCCGGTAAGAGAGTTGCTCGTGATCGAAGCCGAGGCAATGCAATAACGTGGCGTGCAGGTCATGCACGTGCACTTTGCCGGACACCGGACCGAAGCCGAGTTCATCGGTTTCGCCGTGGAGATAGCCGGATTTGACCCCACCGCCGGCCACCCAGAGGGTAAACGCGTCAACATGGTGGTCACGGCCGATGGTGTTGCGGACCTCGCCCATGGGCGTCCGGCCGAATTCGCCTCCCCAGATCACGAGCGTGTCTTCCAGCAACCCGCGCTGCTTGAGATCCAAGACCAAGGCCGCACTCGCCTGATCCACATCCCGGCAGACCTTTTCGAAGTCGGCGTTGAGGTTTTCGCCGGGGCCGCCGTGGCTGTCCCAGTTCGTGTGATAGAGCTGCACGAACCGCACGCCGCGCTCGATCAATCGCCGCGCAAGCAAGGCATTCCGCGCGAAAGACGGTTTGCCCTCTTCAACGCCGTAGCTGGCGAGCGTGGTCGACGTTTCCTGCGAAAGATCCATCAGTTCGGGAGCGCTGGCCTGCATTTGAAACGCCGTTTCGTAGGCGTTGATTCGCGTGAGAATTTCCGGGTCCCCAGTGGTCTGGAACCGATCCCGATTAAGGGCCTTCAAAGTATCATGGAAATCGCGCTCGCGGTCACGGGTCAATCCGTCCGGGCTGCGGAGATTCAGGATCGGGTCACCCTGCCCGCGAAACGGCACCCCTTGAAACGCGGTCGGGAGAAAGCCGCTGCTCCACAACGACGCTCCCGCCCGCGGTCCGCGTGGGCCGCTTTGTAACACGACAAATCCCGGAAGATCGCGAGTCTCGCTGCCGAGCCCGTAAGTGACCCACGATCCAAAACTGGGACGCCCGGGGGCTTGGAACCCCGTGTTCATGAACAGCTTGGCCGGGCCGTGGTTGAAGACGTCGGTCGTCATTCCGCGCAACCAGCAGACCTCGTCGACGATCTGGCGGTGATAGGGCAGCATCTCGCTCAGCGACATGCCGCATTCGCCGTAGCGGTCGAACTGACGCTGCGTGCCGAGCAACGTCTCGGTTCCCTTGAGGAACGCGAACCGCTTGCCTTCGAGGAGACTCGACGGGGGCGCTTTCCCGGTTAACTCCTGCAGCTTGGGCTTGTGATCAAACAGTTCCAATTGGCTGGGGCCGCCCGCCATGAAAAGATAGATGACACGCTTGGCTCGCGGGGTGAACGGTGCCTTCCGCTGCGACATCGCGTTCGCCGGATTCAATCGAACTGGTGCGGCGAGACCGTCGTCAGACAGCAGAGAATGCAGGGCGAGAGCGCCGACTCCCAGGCCGGAATGGCCCAGGAATTGGCGTCGCGTCTGCTGTTCCACGGGAAGATTATGCGGAGTCATGATCACTCCCGAGTGATGAAATTATCGGTGTTCAATAACGCTCGAGCCAGCAGCACCAGCCCTGCAGCTTCGGCCGAATCGAGTGACTGCAACGCGGGACTGACGAGCGAGTCTATCGACGTGGGATCGTTCTTCAGCTGACGGACTTGTGCGGTCACGTACTCCCGCAGAACAGCGGTTTCCACGGACGTTGGCTCACGACTGAAACACAGCCTCGCGCCGCGGGCAATGCGAGCCTCGAGCTGTTCGGCAAACGGTCCGGGACATTCCTCGACCAGCCGCGCGGCGAGCCCCTGCGCGAGTTCCAAAAACATGACGTCGTTAGCCAGGGTCAACGCCTGCAGTGGGGTGTTGGACCGAAGTCGTCGGGTGCAGGTCGCCTGAAAATCGGGGACATCGAACGTCGCAAACAACGGATGGGGCGCACTGCGGTAGAAGAACGTGTAGAGCGTCCGGCGGAACCGTTGCGGGCCGGTCTCGGTCGGCCACGCTTTATTGACCTGTGTGAAGGCGTAGACGCCGTCCGGCTGGGGGGGAAAGACGCTGGGACCGCCGAGCGTTCGGTCGAGCATCCCACTGGCGGATAAGGCGGCATCGCGGACGACTTCCGCTTCCAGTCGCAGACGCTGTTGCCGGGCCAGCAGCAGATTGCGCGGATCGCGCTCGGCGGCGTCGGGTCGTTCATTCGAGGATTGGCGATACGTCTCGCTGGTGACGACGACGCGGTGCACCGCTTTCATGCTCCAGTTCTGTCGCTGGAACTCCCGGCTCAGCCAGTCGAGCAATTCGGGGTGCACCGGCGGCGTTCCCTGCGTGCCGAAGTCTTCTTCCGTCTCGACGAGCCCGCGGCCGAAGTAGCGCATCCAGAGGCGGTTGACCGTCACTCGCGCGGTGAGGGGATTGTCTGGATGTACGAGCCAGCGGGCCAGATCGAGCCGTGTTGGTGGTGTGGAAGAACTCGGCAACGTCGGTGCAACGGCCGAGAGCACCGCGGGAGCGAGCGTCCCCGCCTCCTTATCGGGACGCGTGAAATCGCCGCGGGTGAACAGAAACGTGTCGCGCGGTTGGGGCTGATCGCGCATCACCATCAGTTGCGCGATCGACGGATTGGGCACCTTCTTGGCAGGCACAGCACGCGGGACGTCTTTTTCGAAGCGAGATTGTAGCTCTTTCGCTTCCTCTTTCGATCGGTCCTCGGCTTTCTTTTGCAGAGCCGTGAACAGATCGCGATCTTCCTCGGAAGCGGCTGACAGTCCGGCGAACGTGGTCCGTTCCCATTCTTCTCGCAGCTTTGCAAGCTCTTCCTTTGTGGGTGGTGACGGCAGAGCGGGAACTGCGATCGGGTTGCCGAAGACTTCGCCGCGCCGCACCTCGATTGTCGGGCCGCGGTCGTTGGCATCCTGGGCGGAATTGAAGAAGGCGAAGAG
>DASRYX010000529.1:0-7850 GCA_035686985.1 Planctomycetaceae bacterium
CTTCACGGCGTAGTCGAACGCGAACTTAGCAATGTTGCGCGTGCCTTCGTACGACATCGGCTTGATGCTGACGCCGGTGGTGGCCTTGCCCGTGCCGATCTTCTTGCCGGTGGTCTTGCTGTTGATGAAGTCGATCAGTTCCGTGGTCGCGGCTTGACCAGCCTGGAATTCAACTCCGGCGTACAGGTCTTCGGTGTTCTCACGGACGACGACAAGGTCGACGTTGCTCTCCGAGAAGTATGTCCGCACGCCCTTGTACGTCTTGCAGGGACGCAAGCAAGCGTAAAGACCGAGTTCCTGACGCAGGTAAACATTGACGCTGCGGAAGCCCTTGCCGATGGGCGTGGTGATCGGGGCCTTGAGCGCCACCTTGTTCTTGCGGACCGACGCGAGGACGGAATCGGGAACCTTGCCCACTTTTTCGATGACTTCGATGCCGCATTCCTGCACATCCCACGAGAACTTCACGCCCGTGGCTTCGAGGCACTTCTTGGTGGCTTCGGTCAATTCCGGCCCGACGCCATCGCCGGGAATGAGGGTGACGTTGTACATGCGGGAAGGCTTCTGTGAACGGTGGTGGCATTCGAGGAAACGACGGCAACCCAGCGCCGCCGCGGAATCGGAAACTGTAACGGATCAACGCGTTGGCAACAACGCCAGCCGGAGGCTCGGTATTCAGGTCACAGCGTGTTGGTCAGATTGCCGGCCTGATTTTGCACGCGGTTCGATACCGCGATTCTGCGCGAGTGGCACGGCTGCTAGTTGAAAGAGACGAATAGGCCGATGTACCAGTCAAGGATCGTCACGACGGCTTGCGACCGATATGAAAGCCATCTGATTGGCAGGTAGGCGCTTTGATAGACGCTTAGTGAAATGTATCCTTCCGCCATCAGCCAGACTGCCGGACCAATGCTGAGTGGATAGCTAGCGATCGGAAGCGTGAGCATCAGCACCTTCCACCGTCGTTTCCACGTCCACGGCGCGAACCAGGCGATGCGGCGGGGGAGTGGGGCGGTCATGGCCACCTTTCCACGTCCTTGGGAGTGGCTCTGAGCATTCGCCAGACGAAGGGGAGCCCTGACAACAAGACAACCGCGAGCATCAGCAGGAACTTTCCTGAGAGAGCCGACATCGACACGAGGAACATGGCAGTACCCCCGGCCGCGATTCTGCTGACCGTGTCTGGTTTGTATTCCTTGTCCATCCCAGCACGGTACTGAGCGGTGGGCGGCAGAGTCAACGGGGATTGGATGCCTATCTGCTTTGCGGCTCTGGAGATACGTGCTGTAAACGCGTCTTGCTGAATTCGGGGGCTTCTGCTATCTCTCTCGCTTTCCCCAACTCCCATTTTGCCTGACTGACGGATGCCGCTCATCGTTCCGGGTGGGCGGCGTTCGGCGTCGTCGCCGTGTGTCGCATGTCGCATCGAACTCTGGCGATTGCTTGCGTGTGCCTGCTTGCGCTGGCCTGGGGGAGCGTGTGCCTCGGGGAAGATTACCGCCAGTCGGCCTGGAAGAACGCCGCAGTGGCTAATCCCTCTCCGCCGGCCGCTGCCGTCCCAACGACACCGGTTCGCCTGGGTTGGGTCGGCGACGTGTCCCCGCTGGTCGATCCCAACCAGACCGCGCCGACCGAACGACGGCTCGGTCTGAACGAGCTGCTGGCGCAGTCGTTGAAACACTCCGATGTTGTCCGTGTCCTGCAGGGCGGCGGCGTGACGATCGATTCCACCACGCGATATGAGCCAGGCATTCAGGCGGCACGACTCGAAGGGGCGGAATCAATCTTTGATCCCCGGGTATCCGCGGGGTTCATCGGCAGCCGCATCAATGAAGCTCCCAGCACCTTTTTTGGTCCCGGCCTGCCGCAACAGGTCCGCCGCGATGAAGGCGATTTCACCGCCTCGCTCAGCAAGCTGTGGGCGACGGGCGGAACAACGACGTTGAGCTACGCGCCGCCCCTGGGGTACCTGTTTATTCCCGATGGTTCGAGCACCGGCGCGTTCAATCCGACTTACAGTGCGCAGTCGGTGCTGGATGTCCGGCAGCCGCTGTTGCGGGGGGCCGGGCGCGCTGTGAACCTCGCGCCCGTGCGGATCGCCCAGTTGCGACTCGATCAGTCGGCATGGGACGTGAAGCAGGCATTGATGGGGCAGGTCCGCAGCGTCGAAGAGACCTACTGGGATCTGCAGGCGGCTAATGTCATGGTCCAGGCGATTGACGCGATTCTTCCTCTCGCGGAAGAGATCTGCCGCGTGCAGCAGGCGCGCCTGGAAGCCGAACTCGTGATCCGCGCGGATGTCGCCCGCGCACAGGTGCAGCTGTCGCAGTATCGGCAGACGCGGGTGAGATACGATGCCGACGTGCGCGAACAGGAGTACCGCCTGCGCAACCTCACCGGGATGTCGGTAGTGGATGGCAGCCGTTTGTTTCCGAGCGATGTCCCATTGCAAGCGCCACCGGCGCTCGATGCCGAGGGCGCTCTTGCGGTCGCCGTCGAGCAGAGGCCGGACCTCGTGCGGCAGCGGATGAATCTCAAGATCCGGGAGTGGGAACTCCTGGTGGCGCAGAACGGAATGAATCCCCAGGTGGATCTGCGGGGCCTGTATCGCACGAACGGCGTGGGGCAGGGCCTCGACGATGCGTTGTCGCAGATGTCTCAATACCGCTATACCGACTGGACGCTCGGGGTGACCTTCAGCATGCCGCTTGGAAATCGTCCGGCGCGAGCCAATCTGCGGGCGGTCGAACAGCAGCTGATGCGGGAACGGGCGCTGATGCACGAGTCCGTGCGGAACGTGTCGTTTCGGATCGCCGATCTCATCCGTGAATTGCAGGCGACATGGTCGCAGTTTGAAGAGGCTCGTCAGCGGGCGGTCGCTGCCAGCGAGTGGCTGAACACCGCCCGTTTACGGTTTACGAATCCGCCCCCGGCGAGTCAAAGTCCGGATGGCATGCTGGTCGGGCTGTACGATTACCAGACCGCGCTGAACGCGCATATCGAAGCGATCGTCGAGGGCTGCCAGCTTCTGGCACGGTACAACGGGCTGTTGGCACGCTACGAAGAGGCGCAGGGAACGCTGCTCGCCAGCCGCGGCGTGGAGTTCGCGGACGACCCGTGCCATGCTGTCAATCAGCACGAGATCCCGTTGTATTGGTCGAAGCGATCAGAACACACAGTGATGATGCCCGCGCCGGTGTCGTCGCCCGCGCCAACGGTGGTCGATGGAACCGGGTTCTCAGGACCGACGGGGGATCCGAATCTGAGCCGTGCCGACTGGACCGCGAACTACCGCGTTTCACCGACGTGGTCCCAACCGGCCGTGATGCGCACCGGGCCGTAGTCGCTTACCACCAGAACTCGGTTCGCAGGTAGGCGAGCGCCTGTCGGACGCCAAACTCCGCGATCGATTGCTGGCCACGATGAATGCGGGCGAACCCCGTCATCCCGGACTTGAGCTTTCCCTCCGCGTTATCGACGTGGCAATAGACGGTGACCTGATTCTGCCGCTGTCCGGGCAACAGCACGGCACTGGGAGCGATCCGGTCCACGGTCGCCTCGAAGGTATCGAACGGCAGTGATCGCGCTTTGAGGCGAATGGTCTGCCCCGCGATGATCCCCGCCACGCTTTCTTCGGGAACGGAGATTTCCACCGCGAGCGTGCGAGTGTCTTCCACGACGCAAACAGGAGCTCCCTTCTGCGACAGCTGGCCGATTTTCTCACTCATCCGCGGCGTGGCGACAGTCCCGTCAATCGGGGCCCGCACTTCCAGCTTGGTGTTCTGATCCTGCAGGAAGGCGATCTCTTCCTGCAGCCGGGCGTGACGGGCGACTTCGGCCTCGAGTTCTTCCGGACGCGTGCCCGCCTTCAGCAACTTGAGCGCGGCTTCGGTATCCGCGAGTTCTTTGTTCCGCCGGGCGAGTTCGGCCTCGGCGTCTCGGATGCCTTGCACCTGCTTGGCGCGCCTCGCCGCGTTCGCCTGCCCGAGTTGCGATTCCAATAGTGAGACCCGCTTGTACTCCGCACGGCGGGCCTCACCGGCAATCGCCCCTTGTTGATACAGCCGCTCGACATTGGCCAGCGAGACGCGTTCATATTCCAGTTCGGTGGTGTACTGCTTGATCTCCAGGTCGAGCCGCAACAGATCCTGTTCGTGGGCCGATTGGGCCCGTTCAAGATCACGCTGCGCGAGATCGCGCCACGCGACCGCCCGGGTCACCTTCTGCTGCTGCTCGTTCACTTCTTCCGGACGAGGACCCATGCGTAGCTTGCGTAGCTGCGCTTCCGATTCGCGGATCTCCGCCTGCTTGCGCACAATCTGGCTGGTGAGGTCGGGGACCTGCAAGGTCGCAATGACGTCCCCCTGCCGAACCGCAGTCCCCTCGATCGAACGGATGTTCTGTACAAATCCGGAGACTTCCGAACAGACTTCGACGCGGATGCCCGGACGAACTTCAAAGGGGCCGGAGACCAGGCGATCGACCGGCACAATCGCCATCGCAATGAGTGTGGCCGCCAGGCCGGTCAGCCAGGCGATTGTCCGTTGCGGTCGTGTCTTCACCATGGTCACCATCTCGCTAGAAAACAGGCCGTTGAACACTCGCTTGCCGACAAAGATCAGCAAGACCAACATCATCGTGACGCCCAGCCAGCCAAACTGGCTGTGGAAGTACCCCAGTAATCCGATGGCGAGCGCATCGAGCAACGCGACGGCAAATCCCCAGTAGAGCGCACCGTAGACCAGCAGGACTCCGCCGCGAGGCTTCATTTCCGGTCGTGGCGCGCCCCAAAGCCAGTGCCGAAGATAGCCCTTCCAATACGCCTGGGCCGACTGCCGCAGGTTGGGGATGTGGAGCCAGTCGCTCACGAAGTAATAACCGTCGAGCCGCATGAGCGGATTGAGATTGAAGAACACGCGGGTGCCGCACACCGAAGTGAGCACGCCGGCGATGTAATTGACCGTGCTGTCGAGCATCGTGACGCGCCAGACGCAGGCGGCGATGGCGAACACCATGAGATCGCTGATGCTGCCGGCGAGCGTGATCCATAACCGTCGCGAACGTTCGGGAATCAGCCAGGCGTCGCTGATGTCGCAGTACATACTGGGGATACCGAAGATCAGCAGCGCTCCCATTTCACGGACATCGCCGCCGAAATGTTTGCACGTCAACCCGTGGGCAAACTCATGCAGCAATGTTGCCGCAATGATGCAGCCCCAGGCGAGACAAACCGTTTCCCATCGCAACGCCGCACGGAGCGAAAGCGTGAGTTCCGCGCGCTGGTCCCATAGCATTCCCGCGGCCGATAACACGAACAGCGCGGCGAAAGCGAGGAACGCCGGGGTCCAGACCCAGCGCACGCGGGGTTCAACGAAATTCAGCAGCGGCGACGGATCAAACAGACGGACGCGGTAGTAGTACCAGTTCTGCTTGCGGGTCGAGCCGAAGTCATCGTCGTCGTCATCCGCAGTGCTGATTTGCTCTGCGGGTAACGAGTCCTGCAACAGCCCCTGCGCGCGGACCATCTTGACGAAGTCGGAGTAATCTTCGCGCGACAGCCGTTCTGCGAACCGTTCCTTGAAGGCGCTGCGGGCTTCGCTGCGGGTTTTCTCTCCGTCGAGTTGCGTCAGCAGAAAATGCTCAACGACTCCGAGCCGAAAGTATGTTCCTTGGGCCGGGCTTTTGACGACATATTCCCCCTCACCCGTTTGACGAATGACGAGGTCCGAGCGAATCCGCGGCAATTCGGCAGCGGCGGTACTCATCGTCGTGCGAGCGACCTCCGCGGCACGGCGATCTTCTCCGGAGCCCGCAACAAGGTCCGGGCCGTTTCCTCTTCGTTGAGCAGGTACACGCGGAACGGAATGCCGTCACGCAGGCTGCGGGCGGCTCGATGATTGCCATCGATCAGCACGTGGGCAATGACCGTCCGCCCGTCTTCAAGATGATATGTGACGTGGGCCAGGATGCCCGGCCGTCCCAGATGAACGTGTGGCAGATGCTCTTCGCAGACCTCGGTTTTTCGCAAGGTCTTGCGCAATGATTCGTCGTCGACTTCGACCGGTTCCCGACCATCGCTGACAATCTGCAGGGCGAGGTCGACATCGAACTTGAACGTTCGCTTGCGGTGATAAAAAACTTCGCCGCCATCCACGGTGTTCAGCTGACACCGCGGGCATTCGCTCTGAGGCGTCATCGTGACTGGTGGCATAAGGAACTCCGCGAGAAAACAATCCGGCGTAACGAAAGCCTAGTTCACAATTGCTCGCCCCGACGATCTGAAGAAAAAAAGGCGGAGCGGATCGAAAAGGAACCGCTCCGCCTGGCGAAAAGCTAGATTGTCAGCTTACTTGCACTTCTTCGGCACCGGCTTGCAGTTCTTGGGCTCAGGCTTGCACTTGTCCTTACCGCTGTGGGACTTGTCTTTCCCGCTGCCCGACTTGTCCTTGCACTTGGCGCTGTGCGACTTGTCTTTTCCGCTGCCGCTCTTGTCCTTGCACTTGTTGCTGCCGGATTTGTCCTTACCGCTGCCCGACTTGTCTTTGCACTTGCCGCTACCCGACTTGTCCTTCCCGCTTCCGGACTTGTCCTTGCACTTGCTGCCGGATTTGTCATGGCCGCTGCCGCTGCCGGACTTGTCGCACTTGCTGCCCGACTTGTCATGACCCGAGTTGTCGTCGCAGTCGTCATCGGCCGACCAGCAGAGAGCACTGGGGGCGATCCGTTCTTCGAGGCGTTCGATCTTGAAGCGGTTCGACTTGGCGGAGAAAGACATCGCGATTCCTTGTGGCTGTGATTGGGAGTCAGGCTGGATTGGTTGTTCCAGGTCACAGGCACACTAAGGCAAAGGCGATACCGTTCATCAAAGTTTTATAAAGTTCGTCACAAGCGGTGACCGCATTATGAGTTAACGAAAAGTACGATGAAGAGCGCACGGCGCCGGGATGTTTCCGATTCACAACATTATCGACCGACAGCAACGTGACGCTGCCGAAAGGCAACCGAATCCATTCTCAACTACGTCATCCGTTCGCTGTCGGCATGCAGTCATGCTTACTGACGCGTGAGGAACTTCAGCAATTCGATCTTCTCGCGATCGTTCAATGGCTTCAGCAGGCCTTCGGGCATGAACGAGTTCTCGGAGACGCGCGACTCTTCGATCTCGTCCTTCGCGATGGTCACGCTCTCGTTCAGCGTGCGGATCGTCACCGAGGTCTCCGATTCCTTTTCCACGAGACCCGTCAGCACCCGGCCGCTTGCGGTCAGGATGATGCGAGCCTGGTAGTCGCGTCCAATAACCGCATTCGGGTCGAGCACATTCTCGACAATGTACTCGACCCCTTTCGCACCCGACCCGGTGAGCTTGGGAGCCAACGCCGCGGTCTGGGCATTCGGCAGATGGCATTGAGCACACAGTTTCTTGAAGTGCGCGGCTCCGGCTTCATCGCTGTACGCCCACAGCGGCGCGGACTTGTATGCGCTCGCAAGCTTTGCGGCATCGGCCTTCACTTCGGCCGTGGTTTGCCCCAATCGGCCCCATTCCTGTTCCAGCCGTGCCTTCAGACGGTCATCACCGAGGCTCGCCATCTGTCGGGCCGAGTAGGCGGTGATGTGCGTTTTCGGCAGACCCCCGTTGGCAATCCGATCGAGCAGCCGATGCGACCAGTCGACGCGGCTGCAAAGGGCTTCCATAGCAGCGGTGTACGCCACGTCCTGGAGCCGCGGCAAGCGGTTCAGCAACGCTTCAGCGATCGCCGGAGAATTGAACTGTGCGAGCAGCGGAATCACGTCCACGGCCAGTTCGTCGTTCGTGAGAAGTTGCAGGTACAGCGGCAGATTGTCGCGCGAAG
>DASRYX010000530.1:0-1586 GCA_035686985.1 Planctomycetaceae bacterium
GTGTCGCCTTTGACCTCCGAGACCACGGGCATCGCGGTCACGCCGGGCGGAAGATCGACCGCTTCAATCGTGATCGGCCCGACCGCCCCTTCAATGCCGGTGCGGCGTACGACATTCACCACAATCTCCGCCGGCTTGTCGGACTGAACAACGAACGACTCTGCCGCGGCCGTGAGCTCGAAGTCGGATTCTTCCAGCCGTGCCGTGAGCAGATAGTAACCGCGATCGCTGCCGAATCGGTGGCGGTCGGTGATATGGAGAATGTAGTCGCCATCTTCGGCGGCTTTGTGACTCAACACGGCGTCGCGATTGTTGCCGGTATCGTCGACTTCCGCCGCGGTCTTGCCGCTCGGGCTGACGAGTTTCACCAGCGGATCGAGCGGCAGGTCGAGGCCGCGCGATTCCACCGTGACCAGCAGCGGATCACCCTTTTTCAGCGTGAGACGGTACAGGTCGGTCTGTTTCGGCTGTCGCAGGCAACCGGTGACCGACGACGGCAGAGGCACCGGCTGCGGCTCCGCATTCGCTGTCGCCAAGATGCTCGGCCACGGCACGAGGCGGACGCGGGCACTTCCGGCCAGCTCTGGTGTGGACACAATTGCGAGGCGTGACATTGACGGCGTTCGCATCTCGCCGGAGGCTTCGAATTCCGGCTCCTCTTTGATACCCCACGGTTGCACGGGTAAACGCAACTGCGGTGGCAGACCCCAGCCGAGCAGTTCCGCCGATGCGGGTTCGGTCACCGACGCGGAGAGCGGCAGCGCGCGCGTCACCAGCGGCCCGGTGGTGATCGTCAACCGGTACAGCGATGTATCGCCGCCCTGAAACGCGATGCTCGTGTTGGGCGTCGATGAGTAACCGAACACGCGCACGATGTGATGCCCCGGCTTCTTGACCGGGAAGACAATCCGCGGATCGAGCCCCGGATCATCGTGATTCTCCGCGAGCACGGTTCCATCCGCGGCGCACACCTGCAGAATCGCGTCCATCGGCGACCCGAGTTTGCCGTTAGCTTCGAGCGACGCGATTAACGTCTGCCCGGGTTCGAGTGGTACCGAAAACCCGTCGACGTCGGCTCCCTTGAGCACACCGTTGATGATCACACGGGACTCGGCCAGCGTCTGCGCTTCTCTAGGTTTGTTGTTCGGTTCGGTCTCGTTGAGTTCTTTCAAGTTGCCGATGAGCAGCGGTACTGTCGCCGAAGCTCCCTCGGCATTGAACGCACGAATCCAGACGCGATCGGCGGCCAAGTCCGCGGGGATAGTGATCTCGAGGGCACCGGATTCGGTTCCCGGTTTGATCTCGACACTGGGCGCATCAATCGAGACCGGCCACGCGAACTTGCCGTTGAGCTTTACCGGGACGGTGGTCCCGCGCTGTCCGCCGGGCGGGAAGATATGCGTGAGCGAGGGGGCTTCAGCTTGGGCGGCGCTGATGAGAAGGCAAAAACTCAGCACGGCGTTGACTGCCAAGCGGCAAGCAGCAGGAAAAAACATCAACGCGGTTACCCCATCACTTCGGGGATGGGGCGGGCATCGCTGACGATGTGCGTGGGGCGGCCAGCGGGGGTGTAGAGGATCTTGTCC
>DASRYX010000531.1:0-5881 GCA_035686985.1 Planctomycetaceae bacterium
ACGTCAGCGCCGACGATCTGCAGGCCATTGAGTTCAAAGACACGACGCGTGAGGCGACGGGCTCGCTGATTTTCGAACTGGCCGGAGTGCTCGGGGTCACGCCGAATGCTCATGCCGCGCAGGCATTGTTCGCGGCGATCGCCACGGACACGGGCTGGTTCCGGTTTTCGGCGACTTCGAGCGAAACGTACCGCGTGATTGGCGAACTGGTTCGCTGCGGTGCAGTTCCGGCGACGATTTACCGCGAACTGTACGAACAGGGAACGCTGGCCCGGGTGCATCTCGCCGGCCGGATTCTGAGCCGGGTCAAGCTCGAAGAAAACGGGATGCTCGCCTACACGTCTGTCGGGCTGGATGATTTCGCCGAGACCGGTGCCCTGCCGTCGGATACCGAGGATCTCGTCAACGAATGCCTGAAGATCGCGGGAACGCAGGCGGCGTTCATTGCGATCGAACAGGCCAACAAGCAGGTGAAAGTCAGCTTCCGCAGTCGGAACGACGTGAATGTCGCGACGATTGCCGAACGGTTCAATGGCGGCGGTCACCGGCAGGCGGCAGGGGCGACGCTCCCCGGCCCCTTGACGCAAGCCGTCGCGCAAGCGTTAACTGTTATGAAAGAGCAACTGTCCGCGGTTCGACTGACATAAGACCAACTGCGGTCACCCGATGGAGTGCAAAGTGGTCCGTGCAAAATGAAAGTGCAAGGTGATGCGGGGAAATGCAGATTGCATTTCATCACTTTGCACTTGGCATTTTTCACTTTGCATTTTGCACTGGCCTGCCTGCTTGCCTGCCTGTTAGCCTCCGATTTTAGTGCCTGCCTGAGAAATTAATCCTTTTCGTCCCGTCCGCGACCGGCGTCTTGCGCTTGGCCCGGACCGTGGGAGACATGGCGATGACGCACACTGCACCGGAGAACGCTTCGGCGGCTCCTCCTCCCGAACCCCCGCGCCGCAACTTTCTGGCTGAGGCCGCGTGTTACGTCATCGGCGGACTGGTCAGCGTGGTCCCGCTCGCCGCCGGCCTGGCGTTCTTCGCCGATCCCCTGCTCCGCCGCAAAGAGACGATGCGGGGGCAGACGAAAGACGGTTTTCTGCCCGTCGCCAAGCTGACCGAACTGCCGGAAGATGGTACGCCGCTGCGGTTTGCCATTATCGCCGACAAGGTCGATTCGTGGAGCCTGTTCAAGCAGCAGACCGTGGGCACGGTTTATCTCCGGAATGTCGGCGGCAACGTGATCGCCTTCAACGATGTCTGCCCGCATCTTGGCTGCAAGATCGATTACAAATCGTCCAACAAGACGTTCTTCTGCCCGTGTCACGCCAGTGCATTTGCACTCAACGGCGAGAAAGCGAACCCGATTCCTCCGCGAGGGATGGATGACCTGGAAGTCCGCGTGACGGACGGACACATCTGGGTGCGTTACCAGAACTTCAAGCGGGGCGTCGAGGACAAGGAGCCGCTGACATGAAAGCTGTCCTGAACTGGCTCGACACGCGCACCGGTTACAAACACCTGCTACAGGAGGCCCTGTACGAGCCGATTCCCGGCGGAGCCCGATGGCGGTATGTGTGGGGCAGCACGCTCACATTCGTGTTCGTCACGCAGGTGATTACGGGCTTCTTTCTCTGGTCGGCGTACTCCCCGAGCACGCAGTCGGCGTGGGAGAGCGTCAACTACATCCAGAACGAAATGGCGTACGGCTGGCTCGTGCGCGGGATTCATCACTTCGCTGCGCAGGCGATGATGATTCTCCTCGCGTTGCACTTTTTCCAGGTGGTGATTGACGGCGCCTACAAAGCCCCGCGGGAAGTGAACTTCTGGCTGGGACTTGTGCTGCTGCAGATCGTGCTCGGCTTGTCGCTCACCGGTTATCTGTTGCCGTGGGACCAGAAGGGCTATTACGCCACGCAGGTCGCGACGAACATCGCGGGCGTGACGCCGGTCATCGGCAGCCAGATTCAGCAGATCGCGCAAGGTGGATCGACTTACGGCCATCAAACCCTCACGCGGTTTTTCGCGCTGCATGCCGGGGTGTTGCCCACGCTGCTGGTGGTGTTTCTCGTACTGCACATCGCGGTATTCCGCCGCCACGGCATCAAGGCCCCGGATAAATACGCCAGCCGCCCAGCCGGAATGTTCTGGCCGGATCAGGTGCTGAAAGACGCGATTGCCTGCCTCGCGGTGCTCGCCACGATTCTGTTCTTTGTCGTTTATAAGAAGGCGGAACTCAGCAGCCCCGCTGACCCGGCTGAAGCGTATTCCGCGCCTCGTCCGGAATGGTACTTTCTGTTCCTGTTCCGCTTCCTGAAGTTCGAGGAGATTGACAAGCTCGGCCTCGCGTTCGGGGCGATCTACATTCCGGGACTCGTCTTCACGATTATCGCGCTGATGCCGTTCATCGGGAAATGGAAGCTCGGACATCGGTTCAATGTCGCGTTCACGTTCGGGCTGTTGCTCGGGGCGTCGTATCTGACGGTTCTCGCCCTGCGGGAAGACGCGGCTGATCCGGATTACCGGGCCGCGGTGGCGGAAGCCCATCGAGATAGTGCCCGAGCGGTGGACCTCGTGCGACGGGACGGCGGCGCGCCGACGGAAGGGGCGTTGTCACTGCTCAAATCGGATCCGCTCACCCAAGGCCCGCGACTGTTCGCGCGGCATTGCGCGAGCTGTCACCGTTACGAAGGCCATGACGGCACGGGCCGCCAGATCGTGGTCTCCGTGGGTGAAGCCCATAGCAAGAAAACGGAAATCGTCCCGGCGACGGCTCCGGATCTTGGCACGTTCGGCACCCGCGCGTGGACGAAGGACGTCCTCACGAACTACCACGAACTGTTCGCGCCGCTCAAGAACATGGTGCTGAACGACAAGAACGTGGGCGAACGGTTCCTCACCGGCGACATGGCCAACTGGGTGACCGAGAATAAAGCCGCGCTGACCGATCCTGCCAATGAAGCGGACTTGAACGCGCTGGTGGAATATCTGGCGGAACTCTACGGTCCGAAAGATGAGAAACCGGTCGACGCGGATCTGGCGGCCAAGGGGAAAGACATCTACGCCAGCGGCAAACTCAAGAGCGGCGCGTTATCGATGGGCTGCGCCGATTGCCATGATCCCGGTAACGGGGCACCGCTGCTCGTTGGCTATGGCGGGAAAGACTGGCTTAAGCGGTTCATCCTCAATCCGGGCCACGCAGATTTCTACGGCGATAACAACGCGATGGTGCAGTTCGAGGGCAAACTCAGCCCCGGCGAGTTGGACCTGCTCGTGAACTGGATGATCGGCGACTACTACCGCGCCCCGGAGAAGAAGACGGCACATTGATCTGTGAGCAACCGGCGCTCACGGGAACCATTGGGCGGCGCGGATGATATCGTCAACATCGAGCGGGCCTTCGTCGCTGAGAAACACGTGCTGCTGCGGATGCTTCAGCACGTCCGCAACGCGGCGGGCTTCACCCTCGATCAGCATTTCGTCGGCGATCAGCCGCACGCCGTGACTGTAGTCGACATACCAGTCGACGTGACCCACATAGAGTGACTGAATCGGTTGGCCGTGCGGGTAATGCCAGCCGTAGATCGCGACTTTGTGCGGTTTCTCGCGCAGACGATTGCTGATGACGACGTCCTTCTTGATTCCGACGATCAAGTGCTCCAGCGGTTGCCGGCCTCGTTGCTCTTCGATCAGCCGGTGATGCTCACCGAACGTCGCCACGGCATCGCGGTCCTTCGTCATCGGCTGCGGAGTGAGTTTTCGCTCCGCTGCGGAAAAGATGTCGTCCGAAATCTTGCGAGTGATCAACTGTGCCTGTGCCACACGCCCGATCGCGATCGCGGTTTGCGGGGTTATCGGAAGCCGCAGGAAATCGTCGTTCGTGCCGACGGCGAGATAATCGCTGGTGACGAAATAGGCCGCGGTGGACGGCTTCCCGTCGATGGGCTGCTCCACACGAATGGGCTTGAGCGTTCGCAGAAAGTCGGGAACATTTCCGCGGGTGATTTGTTGAAGGATCGCCGCTTCACGGTTCTGCCGTGAGAGCGGAAGAATCTGCTGCAGAAACTGCGACCCGGTCGGCGCGTCAGCCGCACGCGAAGGAAGTTTCAATTGGCGCTGGGGAACATCGGACGGAATGACGGCGCGCGGGATCACGGGTTCGACAAAGGGCTGTGCGGGGATGACGCCCTGATATGCCCGCGGGCCGCCGAAGGTACCCCATTTCTCCGCGTGTTCCGTGCCGGAAAGCCGCCCGTGTATCACGCCGTTCATCTCGCCGACGAGCGCCGTGTGCAGAATCTTGTTGTCAGGATTCGGATGCACCAGGAGCAAGAGCCGTCCGTCGTCGTTCGTCACTTTGCGAAAGGAACCGTCGGTCGATTCCGTGAGCGACACCGAGGACGCAAAGCGTTTCTGCATCCGTTCGGTTGCCCGGAAGGTGCCTCCCTCGGGACCGACCACTTTTTTGCCGTTGAGCGTGATTTCACGGTCGTCGTACGCGATCACCACCAGTCGGTGCGACTTCTCTGCGTTCAGCCAGGTGAGGAACTTGTCGCCGTGCTTCTCTTCGTCGGAGTAAGAATAGTTCGCATCCAGATAGACAATGCGCTGCAGAGCGGACGGCAGCTGTTCGTGCGCGTTGATGTAACCGGTGATGAAGGAACCGCCGCCGCTGTGCGCCGTCAGCGTGAGGTCCTGCGTCTCGAGTTCTTTCTGCAGCGCTTCCACCAGTTCCCGGATGATCGTCCGCGCTCGCGGGGCGCTGCTGCGATAGGCCGGCCAGCTCAACTGCGGGGCCTGCACGACGGCGAGCGCGAACTCGCGGCTCGCATCGATCTCGCGCAACCGGCGGACCTGAGCCAGCACGTGTTGAATATCGTGACGCCAATCGAGCGGCGGTTTGGTCACGCAGCCGAGAGTCTGCTCGATCGTGTTGCCGTTCGGCGTGGCGAAGACGATGAGCTCGCGTCGTGGCTGCTGGTCCCAGGTCGACGGCAGGTTCACGAAGATGCGGATGCCGCCTTCGCCGCGCGACCATCGCACCAGTTCGCCACGATCACCGGCCGGATTGAACCCCGGCGGAGGGTCTGCGAAACTCGGCGTGACCCCAAAACCGAGTGCCAGCAGCAGGATCACGCGCGGGTGCAGCACGATTCACCTTCCGATGCGGGCTACTTGGTCGCCGCCGGTTCGCGCGGGAAGAGCTGATCGAGAATCTGGCGGGTCACATCCTCTGGTTCGACATCTTCCGGCGGCGTGAAATCAAACTCGCGGTCATCAACCGGACCATCCAGCACGACGTTCTGAAACTGGAGATCGAGCAGCGGCTTGTACTTCTTAGTGGGTTGCAGTTTGAGATAGAGCAGCCGCTCGGGGAACGCGGTGTCCGCGGCGAAGTACAACCGCAGGGCATCCGGAATGTGCGCGGGCGTTTCGCCGTTCTTGCCGACCAGCTTCGCCTGCCACTCGTCGTTCCATTTGCCCTGCAGGATCACCATCGGACGCTGATCGACCACTTCTTCTTTCAGCGCGTCGAACTTCATCGTGCGCTGCACCGCGGTCAGCAACGTTGGCAGGCCACCGAGGGCGAGATCGACGCTTACCACCCGATCGGGCGACACACGTGACGATTCCACGGCGGCGAGAATCTGCCGCAGGTCCCGGCGAGTGACCCGCTTCGTGCCGGGAAGTTCCATCAGGCTCCACAATCGTTCGCCGTCGGAAACTTCAGTCAGCTGGCCGGTCGCACCGCTGGGCAGTTTGGCCTGATAGTTCAGCCGGAGCTTCAACCCCGCGGCGACGTAGGTCCCGCTCATCTTATAGGGCGGCTCGGTGAGGTTAACCCGTTCGGAGATGCCCGCCCGGATGCTGCGATGCTGGGTCAGCT
>DASRYX010000532.1:0-7752 GCA_035686985.1 Planctomycetaceae bacterium
CGCAACCATCTGACGGTCGCGCTGCAATCAGCCGGAACGTACAACGGCCACTACAAGGAGCTGCAGGTCGACGGAGCCGTGATGGCGGCCCTCGCCAACATCGTGGCGCAGCATCCGGAAAGTGTCACCTGGAAGCCGAACGCGAAATTCATCCGCGACTATGGACATCAGCTGAGCGAAGCCGCGACCGCGCTCGGCAAAGAGGCCTTTGAAAAATCGCAGACCGCATCCGAGAAGATGACCGCCGTGCTCGATGGCAATGCCCCCAGTGATGACAACGTCGCACCGCAACGCCCGTTCGGCGAAGTCGCCAATCGCGCCGGGGTGATGAAGCGCATCGAAAAGGCTTCGGAGTGGATGCGGACGAATATCGCTACCGAGAACAAGTTCAAGAGCGAGCTCGAGCAGATCCAGACCGAAGCGACCATGATCGCCACGCTCGGCAAAGTGGTGACCGATCCGAGTTACGATTCCGCGAGCGAAGACGATTACCAGGGCTGGGCAAAGAGCCTGATCGACGGGGCCCGTGAAGCGGCGGCGTCCACACAGGAGCAGGCGTTCCCGAAGTTCCAGAGCGCCATCAATAAGATCAACAAAGCCTGCCAGGACTGTCACGCCAGCTACGGCAACGGCTAGAAGCCCGGGGATTGCCATCCCTGGGTGTTCCGAAGGAGTGTCTGCCGTGAATCACTTGCGACTGTTGGCACTGTTCGCCGCAGCACTGCTCGCTTCGCGGTGCAGCGACGCCGCCGAAATCATCGAGCTCAAAACCGGCCAGCGTGTCGAAGGCGACGTGCTGAAAGAGCAGCCCGACGCCGTCTATATCGATCTCGGCGTCGAGGTCGTCCGCATTCCCACGACGCAGATCAAAACCCGCCGCCGGGCCGATGCACCCGCCCCGGCGGTCAGCCCGGAGAATGTCGATTCCGTCAGCGGCCGGCTCTACCAGACCGCGACTTTGCAGCGAAAAAGTATCCGCGAACTCGCCGATCAGTTCGGTGAAGGGGTCGTGCTGATTCAAACCCCCGGCGGACTCGGTTCGGGATTTCTTGTCACCGAATCCGGCTTCTGCGTGACGAACTATCACGTCATTGAAAAGGAAACCCGCATCGCCGCGACGGTGCTGCACCGCGGCGTGAACGGGGAGTTCAACCGTCGGCGGATTGATGACTTGCGAATCGTCGCGCTGAACCCGTTCTTTGATCTCGCGCTGTTGCAACTGCCGCAACAGGAGAACCTCAAATTCAAGCCGGTCTTCCTCTCCCGCGATGAATCGCCGAACGACGGCGAAGAAGTCTTCGCGATCGGCAATCCGCTCGGCTTGGAACGTTCAATCTCGCAGGGGATCATCGGCACCAAGAACCGCAACGTGCGGGGCATGGTCTACATTCAGACGACCGCGGAGATCAATCCCGGCAACAGCGGCGGCCCGTTGTTCAACGCGCGGGGCGAAGTCATCGGCGTCACAAACATGAAGCTGCTCTTCGCGGAAGGACTGGGGTTCGCGATCCCGCTGCCATATCTGAAACTGTTCCTGGACAATCACGAGGCGTTCGCGTTCGATCGCAACAACCCGAACACGGGCTACCGCTACCTCGACGCCCCGAGACGCAAAACCGCCGCCGCCAAATCCCCCGCCACGCCGTGATCGACGCTCCGCGGTTTCGCGCCGCGCGAGCAAATTCACCGCCGTTTTTTCCGACGCGAAACCGCGTCGATGTCTCACGGGTATCTCCGACCGGCGCGGTGAAAGATTCCGCATGTTCGGGATTGTCGGCGGAACCTTCGCTCGTCAAGATATCGCAACATTCGCGTTTCAGGGCGGAAGCGCCGTACCGGAATGTCTCCGGTCCGCCCGTCCAAAGTGGAAATGGTCTGCGTTCCTGCACGATGGAAGCGTGAGGAGCGGGCCGATTTAAGAGGGATGGGATCAACATATGCTGACCAAGTGGCTGCGGCCGTGCGGACTGTTGCTGGCGGGTCTTGCCGCGGTGTTTCTGACTGTGGCGGAAAGCCGGGCCGCGAACGACGATGTCATCCTCTCCGAGCAGATGCTCCCCCCGGAAACGCTGTTTTTCCTGTCGGTTCCCGATGTCCCCGGCCTGACGGAATCGTGGGATGAATCGGCGTATGGCAAGCTGCTCGCCGAACCGAAGCTGCAACCATTCCTCAGCGACGTGAAGGCTAAGCTCGCCGAAGGCTCAGAGAAGCTGAAAGCCGAAATCGGCGTCTCGCTCGAAGATCTGAAGGAACTCCTGCAGGGCGACTTCACGATCGCCGTGCTGGAAAAGCCCGCGCGGAAGATCTCCGGCGTGGTAATGTTCGATGTGGGCGAAGAGACTGAGACGCTCGATAAGCTCATCGAAAAGATGGATGAAGCGCTGCAGCAGCAGGGGGCGGATCATTCGACGCAGGACATTGGTGACATCGAAGTCCATGTCTACAAACTCGCCGGCGGCGATGACAACCCGATCAAAACGGTGGCGTACTTCAATGAGGAAGGTTACTTCGCGATCGGAACGGAAGTCGCCGCGCTGAAGTCCATCATTGATCGCTGGGACGGCGACAGCGACGAAACGCTCGCCAAGCAAGCCACCTTTGCTTACATCCAGAAGCAATGCCGCAGCGGTGAAGAAGAGCCGGTTCTGAAGTGGTACCTCAATCCGATCGGTGCGGTCCAGGCTGGTATCGGGATGGTGCAAGGACAGAACCCGCAAGCCGGCCTCGTCCTCGGCATGCTGCCGATCCTCGGCCTTGATCATCTCAAGGGCTTCGGCGGCGCCGTGGGTGCCGGCGACGACAATTTCGATCTCGTGTCGAAGAACTTCATCTACGTTGATCAGCCGGCCACCGGCGTGCTCGGTGTGTTCAACTTCCCGGCGGTGGAACAGGCCCCGCCCGCGTGGGTTTCGGAAACCGTTGCGTCGTATTCAGGATTCAACTGGTCGGTCGACGAAGCTTATTCCGCCGTGGAAACGATCGTCGACCAGTTCCAGGGTCCCGGTGCCTTGTCTCGCGTGCTGGACGGCCTCGCCGACGACGACAGCGGTCCGCAGATCCATCCCAAGAAAGACGTGATCGACCAGCTGACCGGTGTCATTCACCTGGTGACCGATGCACAAAAGGTCGACGGCGATACCCCGCCGATTCCGTCGATGGTGGTTGCCGCCGGTTTGAAGGACGGACCGGCGTATGCCAAGACCTTGGCGAAGCTTGCCAAAATGGACGGCTTCCCCGGAATGGTGCGCGACGTCAATGGGACGACCGTTTACGACATTTCGACGAATGACACGAAGATGTCGCTCGGCGTCTCGGGCAACATGCTCCTGATCGGAACCGACGAAGCCAAGTTCAACGAAGCGGTTCGCGGCAAGGCGTCCAAGCCGTTGTCGGGGTCCGCGGACTACAAGGCGATCGCGAAGCACTTCCCCAAGAAGACCTCGATGATCGGATTCCAGCGATCGGAAGGGCAGGCCAAGATGCTCTACGAAACGCTGCGGAATCGCGACAACGATGAAATCGAAGGCATCGATCTGAAGAAACTTCCTGAGTGGTCGGTGATCGCGAAGTACTTCCAGCCGTCGGGCAGCTATGCCGTGCCGGACAAGAAGGGGGCCTTGTTCGTGGGATTCGCCTTGCCGCCGGCTGAGTGATTCTGACGATCGTCCCTAGAAGAACTACCACAGGCCCGGTGATGTCTGATCGCCGGGCCTGTCGCTTTTGGTCCGGCGAACCCGCCTCGCACCGGAACCTGGTGATCTCGGCCGGGTTTGATCAACAGGCCTGAACTTCCCCTTCTCTGGTTCTTCCTCACCCACAGCGACCGTTCTCCCTCGAGAGATTCCATCATGAAACAGCTCGGCGTTTTTTGGGTTCTGAGTGTCGGTACCATGTTATCCGGACCGGCGAGTGCACTGGCTCAGGACGGCGTCCCCAAGCCGGAAGAACTCTTCCAGCGGCTCGACAAAGACGGCGACGGCAAAGTCACGAAGGAAGAAGTCCCCGAAGAACAGCGGCGGTTCTTTGATCGCTCGGTCCGCGTGGGTGACAAAGACGGCGACGGGGCGCTCACCAAGGACGAGTTCCTGCAGGCCAGCAAGCCCCCGGAAGCGGGCGGAATCCCGCTGAACCCGCAAGGCGGGCCCGGCGGCAACCGCCTTGGTGATGCCCGGCAGCGGTTCGACCAGATGGACCGCAACAAAGATGGCAAAGTGACGCTCGACGAAGTCCCCGAGCCGATTCGCGATCGAGCCAAGCCAATTTTTGACCGCCTGGGAAAGACCGAACTGACCTTCGAGGACTGGGCCCGCGGCATGGGTGGCGGACCGGATGGGCGTCCGGAACCCGGTGCTCTGTTCGGACGATTGGACAAGAACGGCGACGGCAAACTCACGAAAGAGGAGGTGCCGGATGAGTTCAAGGAACGCATGGCGCAGGCGTTCGAGCGTCTCGGAACGAATGAAATCACGCGTGAGCAATTCGTCGAGATGTCCCGCCGGTTGATGGGGCAGCCCGGTAACCCGGATGGCCAACCGCGTCCGGCCGGGGATGGCCTGCGTTTCCCCTTACCGGCGTTCTTCCGGCAGCTCGATGCGAACAATGACGGACGGCTGTCGAAAGACGAACTGTCCAAAGCCGCGGACAAGTTTGCCGATCTCGACGAAAACAGCGACGGTCAGCTCGACCCGCGCGAATTGATGGGACCGCCACCGGGCTTTGCGGGCGGTAATCCCGAAATGCGGCGTCCGGGCGGCGACGGAGCCCCGAACGTCCCCGCGGGTCTCGGCCCCTTCTTCGCACAGCTCGACAAAAACGGCGACGGCAAGCTGTCCAAGGACGAAGCGCCCGAACGGATGAAAGACGCCTTCGGTCGCATGGATAAAGACGGCGACGGTTTTCTCACCGCCGAGGAACTTCGCGACGCCGCGGGACGCTTCCCCGGTCGCCCCGGCGCGAATCGTCCGGACGGCGAAGGATCACGCCCCCGACGCCCCGCCGCGGAAGACAAGAAACCCGAGTAACACAACGCGATTGTTGTGTCACACAGAAGCCCAGGGATTGCTATCCCTGGGTCTTTCTATTCTTCACCCGGTGCGTCCGCAGCGCGTCGAGTGCCGTCGTGATATCCGCCGGCAGCGGCGCTTCAAACTTCAATCGCGCCCCCGTCACCGGATGATCAAACCCGAGCTGATACGCATGCAGCGCCTGCCGCTGGATCAGCACTTCGTCCTTGTCCGGCGGCAGATTCTCGATGAGATCGGACATGTGCAGAGCTGATCGGCCTTCATACAGCCGGTCCGCAACGACCGGGTGGCCCAGATGGTGCATGTGCACGCGGAGTTGGTGGGTGCGTCCGGTTTGCGGACAGAGCCGCATCCAGCTGAACCCGTTGAAGCGTTCGATGACTTCGTAAAACGTCGCCGCATGGCGCGAGTTGCCGCCGGGCGGGCAGACCATCATTCGTTCGCGATTCCGCTGACTCACACGGACGTGCGTTTCGATGTAATCGCGATCAAACTCGACTTCGCCCCACACAATCGCGCGGTATTCCTTTTCGACCGTGCGCTCTTCGAACTGCTTGCTCAGATGGCCGTGGATGGTGTTGTCTTTGGCAACGACCAGCACGCCGCTTGTGTCACGGTCGAGGCGGTGCACGATCCCCGCACGGAGTTTGCCGGCGACATCGCTGAGCTTGTCGAAATGAAACTGCAGCGCCCCGGCGAGTGTCCCGTGATAGTTCCCGCGGCCGGGATGAACGATCATGTTCGCCGCCTTGTTGATGACGATCAGGTAATCGTCGTCATACATCACATCCAGCGGGATGTCTTCGGGCGTGATCGAATTGTCCGGCGCTTCGGGCAGACGGAACTGAATGCAATCGTTGACCCGTAACCGCCGGGCCATCTTCACCGGCAGACCGTTGACGAGGACCGCTTCACTTTCGATCGCGCGCTGAAACGCCATCCGGCTGAAGTTGGGGAACAACCGGCTCAGATAATGGTCAACGCGCCAGCCGTGGGCGCGGGCCTCAACGGTGAGCCGAAGCGTTTCCTTGGTCGGATCGCCGTCCGGCGGCGTGAAACCTTCGTCGATTTCGGGTTCAGAGTCCTGCGTGTTCATGCCCCCAGTGTAGCAGCCACTCAGACCGTTGGCGCGTCGTTTCGGCGGCCGTCCGTCGCAGACAACGCGATCGCGGCCACGAGACAGGCCGCGAGGTGGGCCGTGTTAATCCGCATCGACGATTTGTGCAGCGTGACAAACGCCGCCGTGCGCGGTTGTCCCGGCGGCGTGATCATCGCCACCAAGGGCGAGTAAATCCGCACGTAATCAAACGCCATGAGCGCCCCAGCAATCGCCAGCGCTGCCAGTGCGAGCCGAATCCCCCGCGATGACGATTGCATTGCCGCTACTGCGGACGCGAGAAACGCCATCCCCGTTAAAGTCGCCCCGGCGATGTAGTACGCGGGAAACCGGATCGCCACCAGGCGGTCACGGACCTCGCTGCTGAAGTCCGGCGTGATGACCTCGCGGACGCCGACGATGACAAACAGCACCGCCGCCCCGATCCACGCGGCGGTACAGAACCGCGCCATCGCCAGAGACCAGCGCGTCACAGATGGAATCATCGTCAACGTTTCCTTCCCACAGAGTCTCTTCTCAGGATATCGCGGGATCCGAGGCGACGCGAAGTCGGTGTGCCTGCTGTCGCCGGGCGGGATTGTAAAAAAGGAAATCTCCGTGTTACGGGCAGCCTCACCCGCGTATCCGTGGGAATGTTCACCACCGGTTCCGGAAAGGTTTCCCGATCGCATGGAGCGAACGCCGTTTGTACGGTAAGATGTTATGCAGTGAGAACTTCGCACGCCGGGACCGCACCGGCAATCGTTCCTGTGGTGAAGCCGCAACGGGGGATTCGTCCCTCGCGGGGAACGAAAACTGCGTAAAGTGATCGACGGCGGTGTGATCCGCGGTATCTCTCTTGGGAGATGTCGCCCGCAGAACCGCTGTCGCAGGAGGCGTCGGATGTCATTGCGCTGGTCTTCGTTCCTCGTCATCGTCGGGCTGATGGGAGCCATCTCGGGCAACCTCCTCGCCCAGACCGACCTCAACGATCTGCTGAAACCGAAGGGGGTGACGGGCAGTGCCAAGCCGCCTAAGGCCGTCGTGACGGTCACTGGCAAGCCCACCGACCACGGAAGTGTCGTTCTGGCCGTCGCGGTGGAAGTGCCGAAGGGCTATTACATCTACGGCACGAACGACGACTTCGGCGGCCGGACACAGGTGAAGCTCGAAACCGCGGACTTGACGCCACTCGGCGACGGCTTCGTGCCCGATCAACCGGGCAAAACCGCATTCGATCCAGATCTCAAAGCCACGGTGACGAAGCACACGGGGACCGTGACGTGGACGCGTGAGTTCCGACTTCCCGCCGATCGCAGCGATGGCGCCCTCGATGTAAAGGGAACCGTCGAAGGTCAGTATTGCAGCCCGCCGGAAAAAGGGGGGCTCTGTGTGCAACTGCGTCAGTCGTTCTGGGTAACCTTGCTGACGACGCCCTCGCCGTCAACGAAAAGCGGCCCACAGTACAACGCCGTGATTCAACCCGAGCGGAAAGGCTCCGCTGACCCGATCCAGTACTCCGCGCGGCTGACTCCCACGAATGCGGCCAAGGGCGACATGGTCACATTGTCAATCACCGCTAAACTGCGGTCCGGTTGGCATACGTACTCACTGACCCAGAAAGACATCGGC
>DASRYX010000533.1:0-6894 GCA_035686985.1 Planctomycetaceae bacterium
CGACATCCCGATGCAAAAGACACCGGTGTCGGCGGCATCCAGTTCTATCCCGTCGCCGGTGACGACGAAGATATGCCGGACTACGGGGTCGTGAGTTATGGAATTGAGAAGCTGAACGAGAAAAGCGACAAGCCGTTCTTCCTCGCGGTCGGTCTCGTCAAGCCGCATATGCCGTTCAGCGTGCCGAAGAAGTGGTACGATCTGTTCCCGTTGGAGACGATCCAACTTCCTCCGCATCGCGAGGATGATCTCGACGATGTTCCCCCGGCCGGCGTCAAGATGGCCGGTCCGCAGGGCGACCACGCGAAGATCGTCGCCTCCGGCCGATGGAAGGAAGCGGTACAGGCCTATCTGGCGACAATCGCGTTCACCGATGCGATGGTCGGGCGATTACTCGATGGACTGGAACAGTCACCGCAACGCGACAACACGATCGTCTGCCTGTGGAGTGATCACGGGTGGAGTCTCGGCGAGAAATCGCATTGGCGAAAGTTCGCGCTGTGGGAAGAGCCGACGCGGACCGTGTTCGTCTGGAAAGTCCCCGGCGTCACCACACCCGGCGGCGTGTGCGGCCGCACGGTCGATTACACGACGATCTACCCAACCCTGTGCGACGTGACCGGATTGCCGAAGCCCAAGCATCTCGAAGGGTTCAGCCTGCTGCCGTTGTTGAAATCGCCGCAAGCCCCGTGGGAGCACGCCGCGATCACGACGCACGGCTATCGGAACCACGCCGTCCGGACCGAAGGCTGGCGTTACATCCGCTACGCCAATGGTGAGGAAGAACTCTACGACGAGAAGGCCGACCCGCTGGAGTACACCAATCTGGCGAGCCAGCCCGAGCACACCGCGCGGAAAAAGGAGCTCGCCGCGATGCTGCCGAAGACGGATGCAGACAACCTGCCAGGCAACATCAGCAACGGCAAGAAAAAAGGCAACAAAAAAAACGCGGAGTAACTCTCTGTGCCCCGGCTCACAGAGCCGGGGCACAGAGAAGTTGGAACGAACGCCGTCATTTCAGGAAAATCTGTCTGGCGGGGCAGATTTGTGCACGGGTTCCCGGCCGGAACGCCACTAATAAAGTGACCGTTTCGTTTTGTTGAGCCGAGGTGCCTGATGCGATTGACCTTACGAACACTGCTCGCCTATCTGGATGACACGCTGGAACCCGCCGAAACGCGGGAGCTCGGCCGCAAGATTCAGGAAAGCCCCGTGGCTGCGGCCCTCGTCAGCCGGGTCCGCGAAGTGATTCGCAAGCGACGGTTGGGAGCCCCCGATGTCGACGGTCCGTCTCAGGGGATCGATCCGAACATCGTCGCTCAGTATCTCGACAACACGCTGCAGGCGGATCAGGTCGGACAGGTGGAAGCCGTCTGCCTCGAATCCGATCTGGTGCTCGCCGAAGTGGCCGCGTGTCATCAGATTCTGTCATCGGTTCAGGGCGAGCCCGTGGACGTTCCGGTCCGCAGCCTCGAACATTTTTATGCACTTGGACCAGTATCGGCGGAAGCCCAGCTGCAGTCACCGCGTACCGATCAAGCTGCGTCGCCGGTGCGTGCGGCCGCCGTCCCGGTTCCCGCTAGGAATGGATCGATCACCCCTGTGAGCGAATCGGCGGGTCACTTCCGTGACAATCTCGCCGGACAGTTGAAAACGACAAACTGGTCGCAGCGGATTGGCCCGGCCGCCGGTGCAGCGCTGGTGATCACCGCCCTGGTTCTCGTGCTGATGGCGGATCGCGATCTGTTCCGCGGGGTCGTCAAACCCAACTCCCGCAGTGTTCCGGTAGAGAACGCCGCCGTTGAACCGCGATTGCCGCAGGAACCGGTGGAAAACACGGTGGTGGTCGTGAAGCCGGCCGCTCCGGGCACCGAAACGACAACCACCGTCATGAAAGAGGGGCCGTCGACTACCATCGTGAATGTCGATCCCACACCGCCACCCGATGCGCCCGAACCGACGCCGCAACCCGTTCCGGTGGTGAGCGATGTGGCGGATGCGGCGACGGTCGTTCCCAAACCGGTGAAGCCCGTCATCACGGCTCCCGAACCGATGCCCACACCGCCCGCGGCACCGGTGACAATCAATGTGCCGATCCAATCCACGGGCGTTGAAGGCGTACTGCTGCGATTTGAACCGGCGGATCTGCAATGGTACGTGCAGCCCCGCCGCTCCGAGGTGCACGCCAACGAGACGTTCGCTTCTCCCGAACCGTATGAAGGTGTCTTCGAGTGGGACGGCGGCTTGCTGAAAACCACGATCCTGCCGGACACGGTCGTGCAGGTTCTTCCGTCCACCGAAGAACGCCGTTATCACCTCGCGATTCGTCGCGGGCGGGTCATCCTGCATCCCGGTCCGACCGCGAAGGGAGCGACAAAAGTCGCGCTGACGATCGGCGGGACACTGCACGAAATCCTTCTAACGACACCGGTGGCGTCCGTGGGGGTCGAAGTGCGAATCGCCGAGCCCGCCGGTTTCCCACCCGCAGAACCGCCGAGTCCGTTTCGTGCGGTGCTGTATGTGATCTCAGGGGATGCTCAGGTCGATGACGGTCCCGTGCTGATGGCCAAGCAGTTCGCGCGGATTGCCGGCCCAGCGACCCCGGATGCGGCGACGCTTTCGAATACGTGGCCGGCCTGGCTGGACGCCACCCGACGGGTGCCCCCGCCGCTGGTGAAGCTTCTCGGAACGAAATTCGAGGAGGAATTTGACCCCAAGGTGGCGGTCGGGCTCATCATCCCTGCATTGGTGAAAGAACCGAACCCGAACCTCGCTGAACTCGCAGCCCGATGTGTTTCGCTGATGGAATCGTGCCCGGCGATGGTGCAGGCGCTGACCCAGGTAGATCACAAAGAAGCGCGTGTCGCTGCTGCCGACGGATTACGCGCCTGGCTCGCGCTGGATCCTAATCACACGACACAATTGCGCCCGGAATTGGAGAAGCAACTCCCCGCCGACGAAGCCGTCATCGTCGAGCGTCTCTTATGGGGCTTCACACGGGACCAAGGCCAAGACAAGCTGATCTCCCAGGAACTGGTCGACTGGCTGCGGAGCAGTCATCTTGTCGTGCGGGAATTATCGTTCCAGCAGATCGTGAATCTGACGGGGCGCCGGAACAACTATGTGCCGACCGGCACCGCCTCGCAGCGGGAAATCGGCGTGCAGCACTGGCAGAATCACCTCAAGCGTGAAGGGGCGCTGCTGAAACCGGACGAGTGACCGCCGCATCCGACGCGGAAGTCTGTTAAACTGCACAGCGATCGGCGGTTCGAGTTTTGACCGCCGATTTCGCTTTCCATCGACCAGGTCCCGGTTCCCACGCAGCTATGTTCACGACGATTCGTCACTTTCTGGAGATGATCCGGTTCAGCCACACGGTGTTTGCGCTGCCGTTTGCTTTGCTGTCGGCGGTGCTGGCGTGGCGGCAACCCGACTCGCCGTTCGAATGGCGCGAACTAGGCGGGATCGTGCTCTGCATGATCTTTGCCCGGTCGGCAGCGATGGGATTCAACCGCATCGTGGATCGCCGGATCGACGCCGGAAATCCCCGCACGACCAAGCGGCATCTCCCCGCCGGATTGCTGAGCGTCACCGCCGCCGTGGTCTTTACGGCGGTGTGCAGTCTGGCGTTTGTTGCCTCAACTTTGATCTTCCTGCCGAACCCGTGGCCGCTGCGGTTGTCGGTTCCTGTGCTGCTGTTTCTGCTGGGATATTCTTATACGAAACGGTTCACGCAGTGGTGCCACTACTGGCTCTCCGCAGCTTTGATGCTGGCACCGATCGCCGCGTGGATCGCCATTCGGGGCACGCTTGAGCCCGTTCCGTTGTTGCTCGCCGCAGTCGTTTTCTTCTGGGTCGGCGGTTTCGACATTCTCTATGCCTGTCAGGACGTGGACTACGACAAATCGAAGGGGCTCCACAGTCTCCCGGCCAAGTGGGGGGTTCCGATGGCGTTGCGTTTCGCCGCCTTCAGTCACTTGCTGACGGTCGCCGGACTGTTCGCCCTCTGGTATTACGCCGCACTGGGACCGGTGTTTCTCGCAGGGCTGGTGATTGTCGCCGCGTTACTCGTTTATGAACACGCGCTGGTCCGTCCGGACGACCTGACACGCGTCAACGCCGCGTTTTTCCATGTGAACGCCGTCATCAGTCTGGGTTTGCTCGGGCTGGGCCTGCTCGACGTGTGGTGGACGGCAGTCCGGTAAGATGGCACGATACAGGGGGAGGACTGGACCATGTCGATTGCCCAGCGCGCGATCACCGCCGCGGAATTCGAACGGATGACATTCGATCGTCCCACCGAACTCGTGTGCGGCGAACTCGTGGAGCAAACCATGCCGACGATTCAACACGGCCGAGTGTGCGCACTTATCACCGCGTTTCTCACCATGTGGGCACGGCAAGCTCAATCGGGAGTCGTCTTTTCGCACGATTCGTTCGTGCTGACGGACCGGGAGCCCGATTCCGTCCGCGGGCCAGACTGTGCATATATCCGGTGGGAAAAACTTCCCGGTGGAAAGATGCCCGTTGGGGGAACGCTCACGATTCCTGCGGACTTGGTGATTGAAGTCATTTCTCCGAGCGACCGTTGGACAAACGTGCTCGACAAAGTCCTCGAATATCTCCGCTCGGGTGTCACGGAAGTCTGGGTCATTGACCCCGAGCAACGGTCGGTGACCGCCCATCGTTCCGATGCCGCATCTATTCACTTCGACGGCGATGATGAACTGACGCGGCCGGATCTGCTTCCCGGATTCTCCTGCCGGGTGAGTGAGCTCTTCGCGGATCTTGCCACTACGTGACGCCATGCCCGCGCGTGGCGGATTCTTTCTGGTCCGTCTAGAATCGTTGTGATTCACAGAAACCAGCGGCGCGGTGAACCAAGACGGAACTTCGGTGAATTCCATGCTGGTCCTGCGGTTAGAGATGTATGACGAGCACGGCCCCCACGTTGACCGACATTGAAGCCAAAGTCCACGCCGGCGAACGGCTGACGTTCGACGAGGGTGTGTTTCTCGATGAGCACGCCGACCTGTTCACGCTCGGTCGCCTCGCCAATCTCGTGCGCGAGCGGAAAAACGGCAACATTGCGTATTACAACACTAACATTCATCTGAACCCGACGAATGTGTGCGTGTATCGATGCCGGTTCTGTGCCTTCCGGGCCGATCTGCGGGACGAGAAAGCTTACACCTTCACCGATGACATGCTTCGCGAACGGATTCTCGAAGGCCGTTCGCAGGGCGCAACGGAGATTCACGTCGTCGGCGGGTTGCACCATCAGAAGCCGTTCGACTGGTACCTGAACGTCGTCCGTGTGCTGCATGAAACCTGCCCGGAAATCCACATCAAGGCGTGGACGCCGGTCGAAATCCACTGGTTCAGTTATCTCACGAAGAAGCCGTACGAGTGGGTGCTGCAGCAGCTTGTCGACGCGGGCCTGGGCAGCATGCCCGGCGGCGGCGCGGAGATTTTTCATTCCGATGTCCGCGACCAGATCTGCGAACATAAAGCCGATGCCAGCAGCTGGATCGACATCCACCGCACGGCCCACGCACTCGGCCTGCGGTCGAATGCGACGATGCTGTACGGCCATGTCGAGCAGGCGAAACACCGGATCGATCACCTGTTGCAGTTGCGGTCGCTGCAGGATGAAACCGGCGGCTTTCAGACGTTCATTCCGCTCGCGTTTCATCCTGAAAACACGAAGCTCGATCATATCCCCAAGCCGACAGGAAACATGGACCTGCGAATGGTCGCGCTGTCGCGGCTGATGCTCGACAACTTCGACCACATCAAAGCCTACTGGATCATGCTCGGCGAGAAGGTCGCGCAGGTGGCACTCGGTTTCGGTGCGGACGATCTGGACGGGACCGTAGTTCACGAGCTCATTTACCACGATGCCGGGGCGAAAACGCCGGAAGGACTCACCGTCGCGCACATTCACCGCCTGATCCGTGAAGCGGGCCGTGAACCGGTGGAGCGCGATACCTTGTATCGGCGTGTGTACCGCGACGGCGCCACTTGGTCGGTCACTGCACCGCGCGAAACCGTCCCTGCAAATTGATCTCCATGGAAGCCCACGGTTTCTGAACCGTGGGTCTCTTCATTCAAGAACCACCCGATGCCCAACCCCATCCGCGTGAAATCCCTCGATCATGTGACCATCGTGGTGCGCGACCTGGCCGCCACGCGGCGGTTTTACGTCGAGGCGATCGGGATGCAGGAGGTCCCGCGGCCGGGATTTTCATTCTCCGGACAGTGGTTCCAGGCGGGAGCCACACAAATCCACACGATCCTTGAATATGAGGGCTCGGGGAAAGCGGGCAGCGGCGCGGAGAAGAACTCGCGGGGCCACCACTTCGCCTTCCTCGTAGAGAATGCGACCGCCGCCGCCGAACGATTGACGGAACTGGGTATTCCGCTCGTGTCGCCCCCCAAACAGCGGCCCGACGGGGCGGTGCAGGTGTTTGTGCAAGACCCGGATGGTCATCTGATCGAGTTGTGCTCGCTGGGCGGATGACCGGCCACGGTTCGTACATCTGGCACTATTGTTGCGTCCGGGCGACAGATATACTTGCGAGGAGGGGCGGAAGCCGCTCCAGATCGCGGTTCCGCTCGGATCGACACATGATCGTGGTGCATTTCGGCTGCCGACCTCAGGCCCCCTCGACCGGGGTGCCTTCGCAGTCAGCGGGCCGTGCGCGATTCCTCAGCGGCCCGCCGTTCATCACGACAGTGAGTCTTCTGCTTCTTGCGCTGTGTGAGGCCACGTTTGCGGTTGATCCCGACGCCGTCAAACTGCGTGACGGAATTCGCAAGGGCGATTACGCGACGGTCATCAAGGCCGCTGCGGAATCAATTGAGAAGCGTGTCTTCGGCGAAGAGTGGTAT
>DASRYX010000534.1:0-4296 GCA_035686985.1 Planctomycetaceae bacterium
CACCTGAATTCACACCCTCATCGCTGTATTTTAATTTTCGTGGTGCATGGGATCTTGTCAGGCGTTTGCCTGTACGGTGCTCTTAGAGGGGGGTATAAGGTGTACTCCACCGATGATCACTGACCGTGCGCAGCGATCGAATCGGCTTTAAGAGTCAAAGGGCCACAATGAAAACGTCGAACTGGTTGTTCTGGGTACAGCGCCGTCTTGCTTCCGGTTATCGGCCACGAAGCCGTCGAGGGGCGATCCCCGCGACAACCGCGCTGGAGTCGCGACTGCTGCTCACGACGTTTTATGTGGACGATAATTTCGCGATCACGAATGAAACGGGGACGGCAGGACTGAGCACGGGCGACACCGTGACGTTTGCCCCCGGCGAAGCCGGCGAGGTCACCGGTTTGACGTTCGGCACGAACGCCTTCAGCTCAATCGCCGAGGCCCAGGTACCCGCCGTGGCCGGCGATGTCATCCGCGTGGGGACGGGCACGTTTGCTCACAGCGGCCAGCTGAATATCACCAAAGACATCACGATTACCGGCTCGGGGCAGGATGCCACGATCCTGATGCGGCAGGGCAACAATACGGGTAACGACAACCGCACGATTGAAGTGCAGACGGCCGGGGTGACCTTCGAACAGCTCACCTTGGGTGGCTGGCAAGGTACGGTTTCCACGGGGACCGGTTACCACGTCTGGCTGAACAACGCGGACAACGCCACCTTCGATGATGTCCGTTTCGATGCCAGCAAGCCCATGCGCGTCGCCATCTATGTGGGCGGCAGCGGCAACGCCGATAATCTGACGGTCACCGACAGCTTGTTCTCGGGAACCTACTACCGCGCAACGATCCGCGGCGGTGCCGAAGGCATGACCATCACCGGAAACCGGTTTGAAGAACTTCACTACGCCGGCAGTGATGCGATCAGTGAAGCCTACAGCTCCATTTATATGGAGTACGCCGGGAATGTGAGTGGTGTGATCAGTGGCAACTATTTTGCCGCCGGTGTGGTCAACACCATTGTTCCGAATGTCAACAATAGTGTGCACACCATTACCAACTGGCGAACGGTGGGAGCTGCCGGGTTGACGGTCAGCCATAACACGTTCGATCTGCAGGACGGGGACCTTCTGAGCGACAACGGGTTTGTTCCCGTCGCGTTCTACAGCGACCCGGTGCTCGCGCAGGCGAACCCGATCACGGTCAAGGACAACATCTTCCGCGGCTACAGTTACACCGGCGTCCAGCCCACCAATGCGCCACAGTTCCGCCCGGGACTGGGGCAATTCGGCGGAGCTCTCGAGTTCGATGGCGTCAACGACTTCGGCACGTTCAACTTCGGGAGCAACGAACTCGGCGACCAGGGCACGATCAGTCTCTGGGTGAAGATGGACAATACCGGGCGACGCAACCAGATTCTCGAAGGGCCCGGCAACGGCGGGGGCCTCGAGCTGCAGTACCGCAACAATTCGAGCGGCCAGTTTTATGCCACACCGTCGCAGCCGGGCGGTGACTTCGTCATTCGCAGTGGGTGCGACAGCGTCGGTCTGGCTGGAACGTGGACGAACATTCAAGTCATCTACGATTTCGCGGGTCTGCCTGGAGCCGAAGGCGGCGGGAAACTCCGCATTTTCCGTGACGGCGTCGAGTCCAATTACCTTGCGGGTTTCACACCGACCGACCTCACCTGGACATCCATTTCCTCGACCGTCAATGGGATTATGAACCTGGGCCGTGACCCCGGCGACAGCACGCGGTTCTTCGACGGCATGATGGACGATGTCGCGTGGTACGACAGCGTGTTGTCTGCCGCCGAGCGGACGGCGGTGCGTACGGGTGGCGTGACCGCCGACGCGCGTCTGGTGGCCCACTGGAACATGGATAACGCCAGCGGCGTGACCACTGTCGCTGGCAACAGCGGCACCGGCGTGACGTTGAACCTCGGCGGTTCATTGCAGGGCGGAGCGATCGTCTCCTCTGCCGGAACGGTCGCCAGCTACAACCTGTTCCAGAGCAACGATGTCAACTTCAATGCCGCCGTGACCAACGGGGGGAACAACCTCGTCGGCGATCCAAAATTCCTCGGCGGGGGGACGTTTGTCCAAGGCGTTGACGATGCCCGGACGTTCTACATCATCCAGGCCGACTCGCCCGCGGCCGGAACCGCCTCCGACGCAACCAACCGCGGAGCGGCACAGACTGTCAATCTCGCACCGACAGCCGTGAATCTGCAGAACACCGTGACAACTCTGCCTGAGAATACGTCGACCGCCGGGGGCGTCAAGCTCGCCGACATCGTCGTGACGGACGACGCGCTCGGAACGAACGAGTTGACGTTGACCGGCGCCAATGCCGCCAGCTTTGAGATCCGCGGCACGGAACTGTGGTTGAAGGACGGCGTCTCGCTGAACTTCGAAGGGCAGACTTCCTATGTGGTCACCGTCGTGGTGAATGATCCCAACGTCGGCAGTTCGTCCGATGCGACAGTGAATTTCGTGTTGACCGTCACGGATGTGAACGAGGCTCCCTCGGTTCAGCTGGTCGGCACTGTCACGCAATTGCTGGAATCGACGTTGAGTCCTTCGCCGCGGAAGATGGCGGACATCGTGATCAGCGACGATGCGATGGGAACTAACACGTTGGGTCTTAGCGGGGCTGATGCCGCGCTGTTTGAAATCGTGGGGACCGAACTGTTCCTCAAGGCGGGCACGACGTTCGACTTCGAGACCAAATCGGCGTACACGGTCAACGTGGACGTCTACGATACCGCGCTGAGCGCCAGCCCCACCGGCACCGCGACGCTGAACCTGCAGATTCTCGATGTCTACGAACCGCCTGAAGTCGACGTGAGTGTCGGTGCGACGGCCGTTCCGGATGGTGGCGGAGTCAGCTTTGGCTCCGTGCTCGCGGGCTCTGTCGTGACGCGCACGTTCACGGTCACGAACAATGGCGTGGGAACCCTGACGCTGCAACCGATCAACATCACCGGAAGTGATTTCACGGTGACCAGCGGCAACTTCACCAGCGGGCAGACGCTCGCTGTGAACGCGTCCGTCACCTTCACCGTCACGATGAACACGGCGACGCAGGGCTTGCGGACCGGCGTGTTGACGTTCGCGAACGACGATCAGAACGAGGGAATTTACGACATCAACCTGAGCGGTGCGGTGGCCATCGCGGCGACCGGGACCAATCTCATCGACGATGGCGATGTCGGTTTCACCCTCACCGGGACGTGGAGCAACGTGGCGGGTGCGGGCTATGGCAGCGATGCGAAGGCCGCGACTGGCACCGACGGCAACAAGCAGACGACCTGGGCCTTCGGCGGGCTCGCCGCCGGTCAGTATCGAATTGAAGCCACGTGGTTGCCGGGCAGCGACCGTGCCAGCAACGCACCATATTCATTCCTGGACGGCATCGGTGGATCGGTCGTTGGCTCTATAGTCGCGAACCAGCGGGTGGCTCCCAGCGGTGCGACTTCTGCGGGGGGCCGACCGTTCGCGGTGTTGGGAACCGCGACGGTTTCCAGCGGAGTGCTGGTCGTTCAGCTGACGAATCTCGCGACCAACGGGCTGATTATCGGGGATGCGATTCGGATCGTGCCCCTCGCGCCGCCGCCGAGCACGCCCGAAATTGATGTCCTCGACGGCGCTGTCTCCGTTAATGACGGAGCCGCGTTCGACTTCGGCCAGGTTGTTCAGGGTGCATCGGCCACGAAGACCTTCACCGTGAAGAATATCGGGACAGCCGATCTGGTGCTGCAACCGATCACCGTCACCGGTTCGGGCTTCTCGCTGGCGTCCGCGAACTTTACGTCCGGGCAGCTCCTGGCGCCGAATGCCACCGTCACGATGACCGTGACCATGAACACAACAACCGTAGGCACATTCAGCGGCGGTCTCTCGTTTGGCAATAGCGACGCCGATGAAGGACCGTTTGATCTGACTTTCACCGGTAAGGTGAATGCAGCAGGGGCGACAACCTTCACGATCGATGACGGTGACTCAGGTTTCGTGCTGGCCGGAAGCTGGAACAACGTCGCCGGCTACGGTTATAGCAGCGATGCCAAAGCCGCCGCGGGTACGAATGGTAACAACAAGGCAACCTGGACCTTCAGCGGGTTGACCCCCGGGGAATACCGCTTGGCAGCGACCTGGTTGCCCGGCTCGGATCGCGCGAACAACGCCCCGTACGTGATTCGGGATGGAGTCGCCGGTGCCGTTCTGTCCAGCCCGCAGGTCAATCAACGTGTGGCTCCGTCCGGCGGCACCAGTGACGGCGGCCGGCCGTTCTCCAACC
>DASRYX010000535.1:0-4683 GCA_035686985.1 Planctomycetaceae bacterium
CTGATCCATCAACGACTCTTCGTTGAGAGTGGATCGCGGCGTCAGAAGCAGGTTTTCGGTCTGCCAGCTCGCCCTTTCAATCGGCTGCTTTGTAAGTTGCTGCTCACTCGCAACGATGCCGGCATAGATGCGATCGGTGAGTTCCACTCGGGCTTTCGGAGTGCCGTCGTTGTACTTCCCGGCGGCGATGTTCCCGGAGCAGCCGGTGAAGTAGAGATGCGTGCAACCGGGTTCATCGAGTTGCCGGCGTTTGCGGGCCAGGCCGACGAAGTCACTCGAGACACGCCCATCGCCGTAGTAGCTCATCGGGTGGGTGGCATAGTAATGGCACGCGGCGAGTTTGGTCTCGCCGTCATAGAATGCCACGGTCTTCAACCAGGGGTCAATCAACCCCTCGGGCAGTTCCCAGTGTGTGGGGTTTTTGCTGGCACTACCGCGCCAGTCGGACACGATCCCCTGCTCGTTCAGGAACCGGCGATTGCCTGCGACCTTTTCCACTTTGGCCTGTCCGGTGGCCACGTGCGTAACGGGCCGCAAGTTCTTCATCGCGGCTGAAAGGGCCTTCGCCGTCTTTTCCAGCGAGGTTTCAAAAAAATCAACCAAGACGGTGTGCGGCAGATCTTTCTGCGCGGTGACGATCTGCTCGGCGTCGAGGCACGCAAATGGGGCGTTGTGTTGATGCACGCACTGCACCGCGACACGATCCGGAGTTGTTCCCGCCGCCTGTGCGAGCACCTGTCGCCACGTCTGATGAGCTGTGTTGAGAATGCCGGTCCAATCGACAGCGACCAACACGATTGGCGCTCCCGCTCCGGTGATGACGAGCCCAATCGCTTCTTCTGTATCATCCAAACCGCTGACCGGTTTGATCCAGCCGCCGCAGAGCGGATGATTCATGGGCGGGCTGACATCAACGCGAAACGAAGCCAACTTGAGCGCGGGCTTTTCCTCGCTATGCAGCAAGTGCGGCCTTAGCAATGCGGCGGTCGCGGAGGCGAGCGAGGTATGTAGAAATGCGCGTCGATCGAGGAACATGGCAGCTCCGAGAGAACGGTGAGGCAATGCGCGCCCGCTGATTGTAACGGTCTGTGCCCAGTCGCCCAAGCAAGTTAGGATGCGTCGGCGTGTCATGCCAAGGAGTGTCAGTGATGAATCGCCGCGGAATGCAATGGATTGTGGCCGCGGTCATCGCGCTGGTCGGGTGTGGTCGTATCCAAACCGATCGCGGGTCGATTGCGGCGGACTCGAATAAGGTCGCGAACGATCTTGCCGCGGTTTCCGACAGCAAGGCTGTGGAACCGAACCAATCTCCTGCCATCCGTCGCCGCTCGCCGGAAGCATTGCGGCAGCGCATTCGTGATACCGTGTCGCGGATGCAGGCCGATGCTCCAGCGCGGGAGCAGCGACAACGGTTGCAGCGGGTCGCGAAGGCCGTCTTACAGTATGAAGAGCACAATGGTGCGTTGCCCGCGGATTCGGAACATCTCAGCTGGCGGGTCGCTGTCCTGCCGTTTCTGGATGAGGACCGCTTGGCCCGCAATGTGCGATGGAATGAGCCGTGGAACAGCGCTCACAACGAATCGATCGCGGGTCGGATGCCGAAAGCGTTCGGAGATGACCCGCTCGGACTGACGCGTTGCTTTCTGATGACGGAGGCGAACACGCCGGTCCTTCTGATCGAAGCGGATGAGAATTCGGAAGAGGTGTGGACCAAGCCTGCGGAATCGCTAGACCTGATCAACCAAGTCCCGCGACGGATCGCATTGCGCGACGGAACGGTGGCCGAAGTCGACGGTGACGTTCCATTGACCGCTTGGAACAAATGGTTGAGCGCAGCGCCGTCCTCAACGAGCAGCACGCCGAGTTGGCTGCGTCGTGTCCCGCCGCCGACGGTCGTTCAACCGGTTGCCGACATCGACACAAACGGCGCGGCAAGTTTTCGTCTCGCCCTGCCGCGGCAAACGTGGTGTGCGATCTCTATCCAACCGCAACGGCTGCTTCGCAACCCACACATGCACGCGATGTATCAGGGGGTGATGGCCGAGGCCGCTTCACCCACCGCACTTGAATCGCTGTTGGGACGAAAGCCCGGAACTTTTCGTACGGACGTCGAGTGGATGCAGCAGCGGGGTATTGATCCCGCGCGGCTGGAATCACTGACCGTCATCTACCCGGACACCGTGTGGACCGGTCCGGTCGTGAAAGCGGAAATGGCGGCTGTCGCGTTCCGAGCTTCGGGACCATTCGACGTGGAAGGACTCCTCCAGCACGAAATGGAACTCACCCCTGGCTATCAATTCCGCGAACAAGGGGCTTCGGCGGGCATCATTCATTTTTCCAGTTCGCACGCCTGGCAGTTCATGAATGATCAGACCTTGCTCTGGGGCGGTCAGGAACTGGTGGCCAGCGTTTCGGAGGCGCAGCCCACCGAGAGTCGATTGGCCGCGGCATGGAACGCCGCGAGCGATGCGCCGATGAGCATCGTGCTGGATTGCCGGCCGGTTCAACCATTGATCCAACAATGGCTGCGCTTGTTGCCGCCAGCGCTACAGGAAGGGCTCACTTCGCTGCGGACAGCCAGCGATCTCACACTCACCGTGGATCCCGATTCATCGACCTGGACCACGATGACGGTAACCTTCAGTGACGACGGTGCGGCGGCTCAAGTCCAGCGGGCGTTGATCCCCGCGATTGACGAAGAGCGAGCGAGATTAGCGCAGCGCGATCAAGCGTTGGCACAGTCTGTTCGCGATCAAAGCTGGGTGATGTTGATCAACGGCCTTCACTGTGCAGCCGATGGTTCACGACTGCGCATCACCGTTGCGAGACCAGAGAATTGGGAAGCGTGGTTGCAGACGTTGCTCACGCGTGTTGAGCAGAAATCCTAATTGCAGAAATCGGTCCGACCTTGGTATAGTTTGCGGCCCACAGTGGGATCTGTGGTGTTAAGTCCTTCATGGAGGTCGAGCGTGCAGCAATCAGAACTCGAATTGTCCGTCGGCGACGTGCTTCGCGTGGGCAATCATCTGGTGACGGTCGTCGAAATTCACGAAGACGAAGTCATCTTCAAGGTCGTCGACGCTGCTCATCTGGACGGTGAGTTTTCTCCCGTCCTTCGACCGCGCTAGAGTTCGCACACCAGTCCTGTCACGATGCCGAATCAAGCCGCACAATGTGGCCGTCGGCGAAGCCAATCACCACGTGATCACCGAGCGGCCCCATCTGCAGACGCAGCACATCATCAGTCGGCTGCAACATCCAGCGCATCGTCCCTTCCGTGTCCACCAGCGTAATATGTTTTTCCAGCGTCGCGGCGACGATGCGTCGCCGGTTGTATGACGTGGCCACCAGACTCGCCGTGCCGTCCAGGACGAATGATCCTTGAGCGGTGCCTTGTGAGTCGAAGACCTGCACACCGTGCGCGAGCCCGGCAAGCACGATCATCTCACCATCGCCCGTGACGGCGAGATCCGAGACCGTGGACCACAAGCGCTCGCTCCAGTCCAGATCGCCGTGCAGCGAGTACCGCGCGAAGAAGCCGTAATCGGCGGCGGCGAGGAAGCCCGCTTCGGTGGTGGTCCATTGCAGAAATCGCAATGGCCGCAGCGATTCGAATTCGAGCAGCTTTTTCTTATCCGCGTTGTAGATCACGTTTTTGCCGTTGGCGAGCGACACCACCACGTGTGTGCCGAACGGATCCATCGCGAGGCCGAGCGCATCGTCGGCGAGTGATTTCTTCCAGACGAACTGCAGCTGGCGATCAATCCACGCAATCTGGCGATCATCGACAATCACCGCGCCGGCCGTGCCGGTATCGGCGAAGGCGACGAACTGAAAGCTGTGACCGGTGCGGGTGAGCGCTGCAATCTGTCCACGACGATCCAAAAGATAAAGGCCGCCCGATTCATCGGCGGCCAGAACCTCCCCGGTTTCCCGGGCATATTTCATGTCGGACAGACGGGCGTCGGTGGCGAAGCTCCAGCGTAACTGCGGTCGATCGCCGCGAGCATTCATCAACCAGTCGGGCAGTCCAGCCGTCATCGTCGAGCCAGTTGTTTCCGAAGGACATCCATGCCGGACTGCACGTCGCGGTCGTCTTCATACGTCCGCTTCGAGCTGCGATACCCGGTGCGATGCTGTGGTGTCGGTTCTGCCACCGCAATGTCCGGGTTCACGCCGATCTTCCCGTACGTGTTCCCAGACGGTGAGTAGAACTTCGCCGTGGTCAACCGCATGCCAGTGTTGCCCGGCCCCGGAAGGATACTCTGCACCGACCATTTTCCATAGGTCTTGCGGCCGACGATTTGACCGCGGTGATGATCACGAACGGCTCCGGCAACAATCTCGCTGGCACTGGCACTGTCACCATCGACGAGGAGCACCAGCGGTGTTTTCCAAGTCCCCGGCTTCTGGGCCGAGTATTGCCAGTTCTGATCGGCACTGCGGCCTTTCGTCGAAACCAGCACGCCGTCATCAATGAACCGGTCGAGCACTTCCACGGCGGCGGTCAGCAATCCGCCCGGATTGCCCCGCAGGTCCCAAATCAGGGCCTGCATGTTCTCACGATGCAGCTTGAGCAGCGCGGCATCGAGTTCTTCCGCGGTGTGCTTCTGGAACCCCGTCATCTTGATGTACCCGATGCCGTTCACATGGTCGATGATCTGGGCGACCGGGATGCTTTTC
>DASRYX010000536.1:0-7019 GCA_035686985.1 Planctomycetaceae bacterium
CATCAACCGGCTGCGTCGTGCGGGGAAGATCGTGGCTCACGCGGTTGAGGCCACCGGTCGCGGGCTGACCGTCGGGCGAACCGAGTCCGATATCGCCGGGGAACTGGCCCACCGACTGGTGCGGCACGGCGCAACGCCGGAACGGCTCCAGGTCTGGGGGGACGGTCGCGGGCGGCGTTTCCGCCAATGGACGCACTCTGAGAACAAGGTCTACCGGTCTTGCACGATCGGCGCGGTGGCCCGCGTGCAGGGACTTTACGTCGGAGCCGCGCGGACGATCACCTTTGGGGATCCGACCAACGAGATTCTGGAAGCCTTTGAAAAGGCGGCGCTCGTCACCGCGACGGGGATGTTTTTCTCGCAATCGGGCTGGGAACTCTTCGAGGTCTGGCAGCGCGTCAAACGGATCTACGAAAAATGTGGTGCCGGTGAAGAATGGCGGCTCGCTGAACAGGCCGATGTCGTCGAATTTGAGTACGGCGCGATCCCGCTGATGCCGACGAGCGAATTCCGGTTATTCCCGGGAGTGCCGATTTACTGGCACCCCTCGGTCGATGAAGTGGGAATGGGCGAAACCGTGCTCGCCACCGAACGCGGCGCGGAATGGCTGACCCCGTGCACCGACTGGCCCAAAGTGCCGATCACGGTCAAAGGCACGCCGGTTGAAGTCCCCGGCATTCTCATCGTGCCGAAGACCAACGGCAACAAGCCGCACTGACGAATCCGGTGCACAAGCGACGGTCGAAAAGCGCGATGTGACAGCGTAATTCCCCGGCGTGTGGCGAAAACGCAACCTAGCTTTCAGTGGGCCGACATTTCCCCGCTCACTGGAGACGCGGTTGCCATGCAGACCCCGCTGCGTGAAGTCATGACGTGGACCATGCTCACGGTCCGGCCGTCGCTGACAGTCACCGAAGCCATGACGATCATGGCGAACTATGCCATCGATCATCTGTTTGTTGTCGATGCCACCGATCGGTTCCTCGGCATCGTGACGGATCACACTCTGCTGAAAGCCGAACTGACGGGACGGGCCACTGAAACCACGGTCGATGCCTGGATGCATTGTCGCCCGGAGATTCTCACGCCCGATCACACCGTTGCGGATGCCGTCAAATTGTGTCGTGACGGCAGCCTGTCGCGGATTCCGATCGTGCGCGACGGACGATTGCTCGGCGTTGTCTGTCGGCGTGATGTGCTGAAGTGGATCGTGCGTCATCGTGTCGACGCCGCGGCGTCAGCGATCACCGCCCCGCATCACACCGCGCGAGAGCTCGTCACCGTCTGACCGCTCGTGGTTGCGCGTCGCGCATCGCCAACTTCACCGCAACAGATCGAGCAGATACTGACCATAACCGCTGTTCTTCAGCGGCGCGGCGAGGCGTTCCAGTTGCTCGGCGGTGATGTAACCCTTGCGCCACGCGATTTCTTCGGGACAGGCGATCTTCAACCCCTGCCGCGCTTCCAGAACCTGTACAAAGGTGGACGCTTCCAGCAGGGACTCATGTGTGCCGGTGTCGAGCCACGCCGTGCCACGGCCGAGGAGTTCCACCTGCAGGTCGCCCCGTTCGAGATACGCACGGTTGACGTCGGTGATCTCGAGTTCGCCGCGCGGCGAGGGCTGCATGGACCGCGCGATCGACGGAGCATCCGCGTCGTAGAAATAGAGTCCCGTGACCGCCCAGTGCGATAATGGCTGCTTCGGCTTCTCGACGATGTTCGTCGGGCGGTTCTGCGCATCGAGCGTCACGACGCCGTAGCGTTCCGGATCGCGCACGTGGTACGCGAAAATCGTCGCGCCGGTGTGACGGCGATTGATTTCTTCCAGCTGTCGACCCATCAGATAACCGTAGAAAATGTTATCGCCGAGAACGAGACACGACGGCTGTCCGGCGAGAAACGGCTCCGCGATGATCAATGCCTGCGCGATGCCCTTCGGTTCCGGTTGCACCGCGTATTCGAATCGCACCCCCCACTCGTCGCCGCTGCCGAGCAATCGCTCAAAGAGCGGCAGATCGTGCGGCGTGCTGATGATCATGATCTCCCGTACCCCGGCGAGCATCAGCGTCGACAGCGGGTAGTAGATCATTGGCTTGTCGAAGATCGGCATCAGCTGTTTGCTGACCACGCGCGACGCCGGGTACAACCGCGTTCCGCTGCCACCTGCGAGAATGATGCCGCGCCGAATGGTCATGATTGGTCAATGGCTGATGGTTTATGGCTCATGGTGAGAACATCTTGGAAGCCCACGGTTTCTGAACCGTGGGTCCCGTTATCCTTCCCGACGATACTTCGATTGCCGCGTTCCGCCGCGGGCTTGCCATTCTCGATAGTACGCCACGGTTTTCGTCAGGCCGGTCACGAGATCGACTTCTGGCTGCCATCCCAGCAGCGTCCTGGCTCGCGTGATGTCCGGGCAGCGCTGTTTCGGGTCATCCTGCGGCAGGGGCACGAACTGGATCTGCGACTTGGAACCCGTCAGCTTGAGCACCTGCTCGGCGAGTTCCAGCATCGTGTATTCACCGGGGTTGCCGACGTTCACCGGCCCCATGTGCTCGCTGTCCATCAGGGCGATCATGCCGCGGATCAGATCATCGACGTAACAGAATGAGCGGGTCTGCTTGCCATCGCCGTAGACCGTGAGCGGTTCGCCCTGCATGGCCTGCGTGAGAAAGTTCGAGATCACACGACCATCGTTCGGATCCATGCGTGGACCGTACGTGTTGAAGATGCGAATGATCCGTACTTCGAGACCGTGCGCGAGATGGTAATTCATGCACAGTGATTCGGCGACGCGTTTGCCTTCGTCGTAGCAGCTGCGGGGACCGATCGGGTTCACGTGCCCCCAGTAATCTTCCGTCTGCGGATGCACATCAGGATCGCCATAGACTTCCGAGGTCGAGGCCTGCAGTACCCGCGCCCGGCAACGTTTCGCCAAGCCGAGAATGTTCACCATCCCGACCGTTGACGTCTTGATCGTCTTGATCGGGTTGTACTGATAGGCGATCGGCGACGCCGGACACGCGAGGTTATAGATCTGGTCGACTTCGAGAAAGAACGGATGGACGATGTCCTGCCGCACGACTTCGAACCGCGGATTGCCCATCAACGGCAGGATGTTGTCCTTCCGCCCAGTGAAGAAGTTGTCGACGCAGATGACGTTGTCGCCGCGGTCAAGCAGCCGCTGACACAGATGGCTGCCCAGAAACCCCGCGCCGCCCGTCACTAAAATTGTGCTCATCACAAGTCCGAAGGCTGAAAGAAAGGGCGATCGCGCCGCTCAAACCGGTTCACTGCTCAACCCGATGCCATGGTACACGAACCCGCGGTCGCGCATGGCCTCGGCTTCCCACAAATTCCGCCCGTCGAAGATCAGCGGGTGCTTCAATTTGTGCCGCAGATAATCGAAGTCGGGGTTGCGAAACTCCGGCCATTCCGTGCAGATGACGAGCGCGTCAGCGCTCTCAATGGCGTCGTAGTGATGTTCGCAATAGGTGAGACGCTCGCCGAAAATGGCCCGGACGTTCTCCATCGCGACCGGATCATGCACCGCAACCTTCGCACCGGACGCCAGCAGCTCTTCGATCAGCACCAGCGCGGGGGCCTCACGGATATCATCGGTCTTCGGCTTGAACGACAGTCCCCACACCGCGATCTTCAATGCGGTGAGCGACTCGCCAAAGTGTGCGGTCACCTTCTTGAACAGGACATGCTTCTGGCGATCGTTGATCTCATCCACAGCCAGGAGAATCCGCGGCACCAGGCCGTGCGATTCGGAGGTCGCGACCAGCGCCCGCACGTCCTTCGGGAAGCATGAGCCGCCGTAGCCCACGCCGGGAAATAGGAACTGGAAGCCGATGCGCTGATCGTGGCCGATGCCGCGGCGGACTTCGTTAATGTCCGCCCCGACGGCTTCACACAGGTTGGCCATTTCGTTGATAAAGCTGATCTTCGTCGCGAGCATGCAGTTCGCGACGTACTTGGTCATCTCCGCGCTCTCAAGTCCCATCGTGAGAAACGGCCGTTCGGTGCGCAGAAACGGCTTGTAGAGTTCGTGCATCGTGTGGCCGACTTCCGGCTTCAGCATGCCGACCACGACGCGGTCGGGCTTGGTGAAGTCGTCGATTGCACAGCCTTCTTTGAGGAACTCCGGGTTCGAGCAGATGGAAACGTCGCGCCCGGTTTTCTCCCGCAGTCGTTCATACACCATGCGATTCGTGCCGACGGGCACGGTGCTCTTCACGACGACAATCGCCGCCACCGGCAGATGCGGCGCGAGTGTGTCGACCACGGCCCACAATGCGGAAAGATCGGCGTGGCCGTCATCCCCCTGCGGTGTTCCCACAGCGATAAACACTAGCTGCGTGGTCTTCACCGCGGTCGCCAGATCGGTGGTGAACTGCAGCCGCTTGGCGTGCACGTTCCGCTTGACGAGCTCTTCCAGACCCGGCTCATAAATTGGAATGACACCGCGCTTCAGGCCGTCGATCTTCGCCTGATTGATATCCACGCAGGTGACATCATTGCCACTGTCGGCCAGACACGTGCCGGTCACCAGGCCGACATAGCCCGTGCCGATCATGACGATACGCATGTAAAAACCCGTGGTCAGGAGAGGTGGCAGGTGATCGGAGATGGGTGATAGGCGGAGATTGATTCTGCCTATCACCCGCCACCGGCCACCTATCACCTGTTGTGGTACTCCCGATACCATTTCACGAAGCGGGCGACGCCGTCTTCGATGGTGGTCGCGGGACGGAAACCGACGTCGGCGGTCAGGTCGTCGACATCGGCAAACGTGGCGGGAACATCGCCCGGCTGCATCGGAAGCATCCGCTTGACGGCCTTCGTTCCCAGATTCTGTTCCAGCACTTCGATCAGATGCATCAGTTCCACCGGCTGGTTGTTGCCGATGTTATAGACGCGGTACGGCGCGAAACTGGTCGCTGGATCCGGATGCGCTCCGGTCCACCCGGGATTCGGTGCCGCCGTGTGATCGGCGGTACGAATGACCCCTTCGACGATGTCGTCGATGTACGTGAAATCCCGCCGCATCTGGCCCTCATTGAAGACATCGATCGGTTTGCCCGCGAGGATGGCCTGTGTGAAGAGCCACAACGCCATGTCGGGGCGACCCCACGGCCCGTACACCGTGAAGAACCGCAGCCCGGTCGTCGGCAGCTTGTAGAGGTGGCTGTAGGTGTGGGCCATCAGCTCGTTCGCCTTCTTCGTCGCGGCGTACAAGCTCATCGGATGATCGACATTGTGATGGATTGAGAACGGCATTTCCGTGTTCGCGCCGTAGACGGAGCTCGATGACGCGTACGTCAGGTGCTTCACGCCATGATGCCGGCAGCCTTCGAGGATGTTCACGAATCCCACAAGGTTGCTGTCGACGTAGGCATGCGGATTGGTCAGCGAGTACCGCACGCCGGCTTGGGCACCGAGATGAATCGCGATGTCGAAAGCATGCGTTGAAAAGAGGCGGTTCATGCCCTCGCGATTGGCGAGATCGAGCTGCTCGAACGAGAACTGTGGGTGACCTTCCAGCCGCTTGAGCCGGTCGCGCTTCAGCTGGACGGAATAGTAGTCGTTGAGATTGTCGATGCCGTAAACGGTGTCGCCGCGGTCGAGCAACCGCCGTGCGGTGTGACTGCCGATGAACCCGGCGACGCCGGTGACCAGATATGTCGTCATGTCGCGCGTGATCCTTCACAAGTCTCCGACCGCCCGGCGATGATGATAGCAGGTTGCATCGGGGAATCTCAGGCCTGTTCCGCGAACCAGCGGGCGGTGGTCTGCAGGCCCTCGAGCAGCGTGACCTGCGGCGTCCATCCGAGGATCTTCGCGGCCTTCGAGGCGTCGACGAGGCTCGAGCGCAGATCACCGGCGCGCGGCGGACCGAACTCTGGACCGGGCACCGGCGGACCCGTTCGCAAGGATTGAATCTCGTTTCGCAACCGGTCTTCGAGCGTGACCACGTCGGTCGCGATGCCGGTGCCAATATTCAGCGCGATGAAGTTGTCCGGAATGTTCGCCGTCATCGCGAGCAGATTCGCGCGGGCGACATCGGGGCCGAAGACGTAGTCTCGGTCATAGCGGCCGTCGCCGTTGATCCGCACAGATTCTCCCGCAAGCATTCTCTGACAGAAAATCGCCACCACGCCGGCTTCACCGTGCGGGTTCTGTCGCGGGCCGTAGACGTTCGCATAACGCAAGGCAACGCCGGTTAGCCCAAATTCCTTCGCGTAGAACTGCAGGTACCGTTCGCCGACCCACTTGCTGATGCCGTAGGGCGAGATCGGCTGTGCAGGCGTGTCTTCCGGAGCCGGAGAGAAGACATCGCCATAGAGCACCCCGCCCGACGATGCGAATACAACTCGCTGGGAACCAACACGCACTGCCTGATCGAACACGTTCAACAGCCCGAGTACATTTACCTGGGCGTCGAACGTCGGCTCGCGCACGGAACGGCTCACCGACATCTGTGCGGCCTGATGGACCACAATGTCGGGCTTCGCTTCATTGAATGCGTGAAACAAGTCGTTGCTGTGGCAGATGTCGACCTGAAACAACCGCACATGCGGCGGAATATTCCTGGGCGTTCCCGAGCTCAGATTGTCGACGACGAACGCCTCATGGCCCGCCGCGAGGCACGCATCGACAATGTGGCTGCCGATAAACCCGGCTCCCCCTGTGACCAACACGCGCATCTGGGCTTCTCAAGGTCTGGTGCTGATACATCAGCGGCGACTGTTTTATCAAGCGTTCAGACCGTGAGATAGCACAACCACGCCGGGGATGTAAAGCGTGTCGCCTCAACCCCGCTTCCACCACCGCGACAACGAACCCGCCGTCTTCCGCGGGATCGAAATGGCGTTCACGGCGGCGGAGCCGTTGCGGGAAAGAACCAGCGTGCTGACGTCACTGTCGAGGAACGTCGACGGAGCGGCGATCCGCGGGGCTACGCCGGTCGTAATGACGGATGTGGTCGAGTTGGTTGCGTTGGCCAGACCGTC
>DASRYX010000537.1:0-19680 GCA_035686985.1 Planctomycetaceae bacterium
ACATCGTCTCGGCTCCAAGTCAGCGGACGGAATTCGCAGAGCAATCAGACGCGATCAGGCCTTATTGATCTTGCCCCCGCCGCCGGGCATTGCGGAGGCTTTGCCCATCAGCTGCTCCACTGCGACGACGTGCTGCTGGTATATGGAGATGACATCCATCTTCGCGGGGTTTCCACGTGTCAGATCACACGCGGCCAGTTTGCGACGGGCCTCTGACAGCTCGGCTTTGGCCCGCTCGAGCGCCGGAGAAGGCGACTGCCGGGACTTCGCCGTGACCGTCTGTTCAAGTTCTTCGATCGAGTTCTCGACGAACATCTTGAGCACTTGCGGGTCGGGCAACGTGTCCAGATCGACGGGCCCGCGCAGCATTGATTCCAGGTCGTTTTTGATCGCCTCAACCTGCGACGCCAGCCGCGACCAGTTGATCGAATCGCCCGACTGGTACGCCTGCCGTGCCTGCTGTTCCAGTAAATCCAGCGTCTGATCGAGTCGCTGCTGCTGCAGCGCCGGCTGCTTGCGGATCGCATCCGGCAAGGCTTTGCGAGCGTCGGCCAGCCAGGTATCGAACTTGGCTTTCGGCGGCTGCATGTCCTGCGACGTCATCTGCCGCAACGTCAGCTTCAGCTTCTTGAGCGACATCGAAATCTGAATGCGTTCCGGATGTCGCGCGTTGAGCAGTTCTTGAATGTCATCGATCAGCCGTCCTCCTTCAGCGGCGATGCGGGACTTCGCGTCACCGTCCGGCATGTTCTCCAATTGACTGAAGAACTGCCCCTGCAGCTCCTTGAATTCCGCCGCGAGTTCGGTGGATGACGGCACCACCTCTTCCTTCAGTTTGATCTCCTGCGTCTTCGACATCGACTTTGAGGGAACCGTCGCCGTGACTTTCATCACGTAGTCAGCACTGATTTCCAGCTTGAGTTCCAGCCGACAATTCGCGGGGACCGGTTCGCTGAAGCCTTTCAGAATCAATGTGCTGAGCTGCACATCCTCCTGATACAGATCGATGGGAATCTCGCGGAGCTCTTCCACGGTGACAAACGCCTCGACGTTCTCGTACGGCAGCGGCACGCCTTCGGCGGCGATCTCGACCAGACTCTTGTTCGTATCGACGCTGATCGGCCGAGGCAGTTGCGGTGGCGGCGGCGGCGGTGGCGGAGCGGAGGTAGGGTCGTGGTGAACGGTCACCGTCTTGTGCAGTAACTGGCGGCCATCGGGCGCTTCGACCAGAATCTCCAGAGTGTGTTCGCTGTCTTCGTAGAGTTTCACCTGCTGGAAGAAACCGCCGTTGGCCCCCGTGGTTGTCGTCTCCTCGTCCTGCCCACCGCGAATGGTGACGACGCAGTTGGCAAGGTCTTTCAGCTTGTCGCTGGGGACGACACGGCCGCTGATCGTGACCGTGGTCATATCCGTCCGCTCGGGAATGCGTTCGAGGTAGACTTCGCCTTCCTGTTTCCCTTTTTGAGTCGCCGCCATGGCCGCCCCGACGGCGACGCTGAGATCGATAATCTTTTCATCAAACACGGGCGTCTTTCCGAACTCCCTTTCCAGACGCTCCTGGATGACGGGAATGCGGCTCGATCCGCCGACCAGCACGATGTGGTCCAGTTCACTCGGCTGGCAGTTCGCCTTGGCGAGTACATCGCGCGTGGCGTCCATCGTTTCATCGAGTTCCTTCGCGATCAGCTCGAGAAACCGCGCGCGAGTGATACCGTACGACAGGGACACCGCCTTGGGTGGCGTGGAATCATCGCGAAAGACGCTCGGCAGCCGGACTTCCGCCTTCGGCTTGGTGCTCAGCGCGATTTTGAGCTGCTCGGCGTGATGCATCAGGCTCGCCCAGCGGGCGTCGCGCTCCGGGTTGTCTTTGTCGATGTGAAAGACGTAGCCCTTCTTTTCCAGTTCGGTCAGCATGTCCGACGCGATCCGCTTGTCGAAGTTGTAGCCCCCCAGCTCGCGATTGCCGCCGAACGCGCGCGGCTGGAACATCCCCGCGGTCCGCTCCACCAGCGTGACATCAAAGGTCCCGCCGCCCAGGTCGTACACCAGCACCATCATCTGGTCGCTGTTGTCCTCGAAGGTGTACGCCATCGCTGCCGCGATCGGCTCCATCATCAGCTCGACGTTCAACCCGGCGAGCTTGCCGGCTTCCTTGGTCGCGTTGATGGCGAGCGCGTCGAAATATGCGGGGTGCGTGACCACCGCGAAGTCGACCTTCCCGCCGAGCGCCTGCGTGACCATCTGGCACATGCGTTCGAGAATCTTCGACGAGACCTTCACCGCCGACCATTCCTCGTCGCCCACACGGAAACGCTCTTCGGTCCCCATGTACTTCTTGGCAAATCGCACCGGCGTGTAGCCCTGAGACGCCAGGTCTTTGGCGTCGTCGCCGACAATCAGTTCTCCATCGACCAGACACACCGCGGACGCCTGTGTAAACCGGCCGACGTCATCGGCGATGACCGTCACATTGCCGTACTTCTCCCCTTTGTCGGGATAATCCCCTTCCACGGCGACAACACTGTTCGTCGTTCCCAGATCAATGCCGATGAAATGCATGGTGATTTCCTGACGTCAGGGACAGTCAATGCAGTGTGGACTACTAATATCCTCTGGTATAAACACGCACGTCGGCTGCAGTGCCGATTCTTATGAGCGCTGTGGAGTCTCCAGAATCACAACTCCGCGCATCAGGCAGCGGTCGCCACGCATGATGACCGGCTGTTCCATGTGCCAGACAACGGGTTCGGTCAGCTCGGGATTCGGACGGGACCCGCGGACATCGACAAGTGGCTGATCGTTCGCTACGAATGTCCGTCCGGTGAGATCATGCACCTCGACGTGCCGGGATCGCAGTTCGTCGTGCAGATTCGCCAGCACAATGTCGAGACGGTCCTGCACGTCATTGGCCCCGGCAACGGCGGAATCTGCGGCCAATCGTGAGAGCTGGAACCATGTCGTCGCCAGGGATACGAGCAGCTGGTCACAGCGCTCGCGGTGGACGCCCGCCACCCGCGTCAGTTCTGCGCGCAAAAGGGTCGCCGGGTTCACTTCAGTCGACGCGTATCGCAACGGCCGTTCCTGCAGGGAAACCGGAAAGATCTCTTCCAGGGTCGCCATGGTATCAGCTCCGGGACGATTGCCGATTATTGGAGAGGGACAACAGCATTCGCATAAGGACGGTACGATTCACAAGTCATAAATCTGCTCTTCCTGATAATTCGGGCGAAACAATTGCAGGAGTTGCTCCCGCGGCAGATGTTGGGGTTCTCCCAGGATCATTTCCGGGCTGGGAGGCAACCGCCGGGCGATCTCGGTGAGATTGCGGACCGGCAGGGGCAATAGCGACTCGGCTTTTTCCAGCGGTAACGCATCCAGCGGTTGGAGCGCTTCCTGAAACGCCTTCGGGTCCAACTCATGAGTGGTATGCACCAGCAGACGTTCGCTGATAAAGTCCGCGGTCTGGCTGGTCATATGCAGCGCCCGCGCGGTGTCTTTATCCGTCACCGGCCGGCCATGCACTTCCCACGGGACCCCCGAAGTAATCTTCTTCGTCGCATCGGAATGAATCTGGTTGAACTCACGCTGTGAGCGGTCCGGATTGATTTCGAGCAGCACGAACAAGTTGTGCAGATAAGGATTCTGATCACGCGTGACCGGCCACGGACTGGTTACGCTGAGCAAGGGTTCTTCCGGTTCAGGCATCTTCAGGCTCCGCAGTCCGCATCATCACTTCAACAGGTTCGAGTAGTCGGCAACAATTTTCCGGAGTTCTTCCGACGGAAACTGAATGAGCATTCGCTCCACCTCGCGCAGATGGCGCCTCGCACTGTCCCAGTAGGAACGGCCGCGAAACAGCTCCGCGGTGACGAGATTCAGCAGCGCATCGCGCTTGGCTTCGGACGGCTGGCTCATCAGCCGCAAGGCGGATTCATACAGCTCAACGGCGCGGGAGGGATTGCTTTGAATCAACCCCCCGGCTTCCTTTAAGAGACGAGCGACCTTCGGACTGCCCTGACTCGCCAGCTGCCGCGCCTCGGAAATCGCCCTGGCGCCGTGGTCGCTCGTGACTTTCCGGTTCAGGTCTTCGGCATGAGCCAGCGCTTTCTCGCACTGAGCGACATCGTCTTTGGCGAACGCAATCATCGCCCCGACGGCGTGCGCCCCCGCGTTGGTGGGGAGTCGCCGCAGGTAGGCCTCACTGACGCGGGTTAAAACCGTGATATCGTGCTCTTCCTGGATCCCGCGCAGGACAGCATACAAGGCCGTGTTCTCATACGAAGCGACCGATTTCTGACCCCCGCGCTCGAAGTCGTACGCGTGACCGAACTCCGTGTTCGCATCGATCAGATATTTCACGCAGGCGACCCGGTTCGTATCAGTGTTCGCATTGGCTTCCGCCAGTTGCACCAGGCCATGCTCGAAATAGAAATCTCGCAGCGCCGCAGCGGCGGTGAAAGCTTCCATCGGAGCAATCTTCGCTCCGGGCTTCGTCCACGGCTTGAGTTTCTCCGCCCATTTTTCATCGGCCCGAAACCGGGCGGTCGTCTGTGCGAAGCCCCCGAGTCGCTCGCGCTCCGCCACGGTGACGGACAACCGGTCGGCGAGCGCCTGCACGTAAGAATCGTCGAGTTCGAGGTAAGCTTCGATCGCGGAGCGAACCTGCGCAAACTCAAACTTCGTGATCTGGTCCTGCACATCTCCGGCGATACGCAAGTAGAGCCCGGCACGCGTTCGGGTAATCAGATCGGCGTCGAGATCCGACGTGAGAATCAGCTTCAGGTGTTCCCGCGCGATTGCGGAATGCTTCTGCCACGTGTCCTGAATGATCGTTTCATGCACCTTGACCAGATGCGGGGCCAATTGCCGGCGAAACTCGTTGAGATCAATTTTGACCAACCGCTGAGCCAGCATTTCGCCCTTCTGTTGTGAGCGGGCTTCCCATTGCTCCTTGAGATGCGACCAGAACGGATCGTGGCGGATTAACTTGATCCAGCAGCGAAACGCCTGACTCCAGTCCCCGAAGGACTGGGCGTGGGTCTTCACGATGTCGTTGTAACTCTGATACGCGCGGCCGTGATGAATGACGGCGAGATGATGCCACGCCAGCGGATCATTCGGGCGGGATTTCGCGATCTCGTCCCAGATGGCCGCCGCATCGCGGCTGAGGACGCGGTTCTCGTCTTTCGCCTCGGTGAGGACGGTAAACGGTTTGAGGTGTGGATGCTCCTGCGCGTAATCATCCAGCTGGCTGGCCAGTTGGCGAAGGGCGGCGGTGTGAGGAGCAGACATCGACAATTCCCCGCGGCTTTGGCAACTTCAAGCAGATCGAGCCGTCGTCATCCGGTCCGATTCAATAACTGGTCAGCGGCGTGATCGTCATTGAGCAGGCGGTAAACGTGGACCAGACGTTGCCGGACTCGTTGCGATTCCGGGCCGGTGAGCTGATTGAGACTTTCCTGCAACCAGCGGGCGGCTTTGCCCCGCATCTTTTCGAGGACCGCAGTGCGGCCACCGGATTGAGCAAAAGCGTCGGCTTGCCGGAGCGCCGTTTCACCCAGGAGCAGATGCCCGTCCGCGGAGTGGGGCTCCGCGGCGATCTGTTCGCGGGCCAGTCGCTCGGCGTCGGTCCAGTTCCCCAGATGAACGGCCGATTCCCATTGCGCTTCCCATTGAGCCCGGGGTTCACTAGCGGGCTTTGACCCGCGCACGTCGGTACTCAAGGTGGAAGATGAAGTCCCGCGAAGCAGCGGCGTTTCCAGAAGATCGCCCAGTTGATGCTGGATATCCGCGGCGACTTCCACTGCCGAGCGGTAACGGCGATCCGGTCGCAGTTCGAGCATTTGATTAATGATCTGCAGGATCGGCATCAACTTCGCGCCGTCGGTTCCTGCGGTGACTTCCGGGAAGTCGACCGGCGATAGCCGCAACGGCTCGGCCCGACTCTCGACGCGCACGGCTTGCATGCGTTTCTGATCATGGCGTTCCTCGTCAGTCAAGGTCTGGCCGACATGTCCATACGGATTGCGACCGGTCAGCATTTCGTAGCACATCACCCCGAGGCTGAAGACGTCCGAGGCCGGCTGCGTGTTGAGGCCCTGCAGGACTTCCGGAGCCATGTACGACATGTCGCCGCCGCGCGGACCTTCCGCGCCGAGTAGGCCGTGGCAACGTCCTGCGAGACCGAAGTCGCCGATCTTTACGCGGTCCTGGTTGCCGTGCCGGAACAACAGGATGTTGTCCGGCTTCAAATCACTGTGCACGAATTTCTCAGCGTGCATGAACGCGAGCGCGCGGGCCAGTTGAGTCAGATAGTGCAGCGTTCCCAACAGACTGAAACGATGCAGACTGCGGATCCGCTTGGCGAGGCTGCCCTCCCGCACGAGCTCCATCGCGACATACGCTCGCGGCGGCGATTCCCGCGTCAGCCCCATGTCGTACACGGTGACGAAATGCTGGCGGATTTCCCAATCGGTGAGGTGGCTCAACACGGCATTCAGGGCAAGGGCGTCGTTCATCTGTTCGGCGATGTTGTCCGCATCGATGGCATCCGCGCGGAAGAGTTTCAGCGCGACATCGCGCATCGGCCGACCGAGCACCAGCTGCGTCGCTTTGTAGACGCTACCGAAGGCGCCGGAGCCGAGCTCCATGCCGACCTGATAGCGATCGTCGATCAGCAGCCCGTCATTCATTCGTGGCGACCGTCCTGTGCATTTGTGGCTTCAGTCAACTTGGCATGGCATCCACAGCGATCCGTTCTCCATCCCAGCGAACATGCGCCCCGCGCGATTTCGTATTGAGCGGATTCAGGAAGAAGTCGATCAACGGCGTGACAAAAAAATCGGAAACGAGTCGTCCACAGACGCGGGCGCCCTCGTCGGAGCGCTGTTCACAGCTTTTGACCAGAAAGTCGAGCAGGTGCTGATCCCAGCTGACGGTCAGTTCCTTGTCGTCATGAAACCGCTTCTTTTCGCTTTCCAGCAGACGCGTCATGATGCGGTGGAAAGCGTCGCGCGTGAACCGGTTGAACAGCACGATTTCATCCACCCGGTTGAGAAACTCGGGGCGGAAGAAATCGATTTTCAACAGTGTGTTGCGAACCTGAGAGCGGATCGCCGCGCGGGCATCGTGCGAGAGCTGACCCGCCTGGGTCTGCTCCTGAATCAGCTGTTCCAGCTCGCGCACGCCGAGATTGGACGTCAGCACGAGCACACAGCGGCGGCCATCGCGAACCGCACCGCCAGCGTCGGAGATCTGGCCTTCATCGAGAAACCGCAGCACGACGTCGAACACGCTTTTGTGCGCCTTCTCGACTTCATCAAAGAGCACGACCGATTCCGGCTTGTCGCGGAGGCCGTTGGTCAGAATCCCTTCGCCGTAACCGACCAATCCGGGGGGCGCTCCGACAAACGACGTTTTCGAGTGTTCGCTGCCGAACTGTCCCATTTCCAGAAAGATCAACTGCTCTTCGTCACCGTAGACCGACCGCGCGATTTCTTTCGCGAGTTGCGTCTTCCCGGTCCCGCTGAGCCCGACGAACAGCAGCACGCCGGCGGGGCGACCTTTGCGGGTGTAACCGAACCGCAGACGCTTGATCATCGGCATGACAATGTCGATCGCCTGTTCCTGGCCAATCACACTGCTGCGAAGATGCTGCTCGATTTCTTCGATCGACAACTGCTTCGGCGGCTCCGGTTCACCTTGCGTGACTTCACCGGTCCGGCGCTGGTTGACGTACCGCGACAATTCCGGGATGTCGACTTTTTCGCCGCGGAGAAACGATTCCACAAACGCATCACCGGCGAGGAGAAATCCTTTGAGCAGTTCCGCTTCCCCAATCCGTTCGGCTTCGATGCCTGCGGCTTCGGACAGACTGCGCTCAAGCATCGTCACGACAGCGGGCTGCAATAGCTCTTTGCGCCACGCGAGATCATTGTTGAACCGCCCTGAGCCGAGCGCCTGGACGTGCAGGGAGAGATTGTCCCGCAGCTTTTTCGGATCGACGGTGGGAGTCTGCAGCCGCAACGCGGTCTGCAGGATGCCGCCATCGGCGGAGGCAAATCCCAACAGCACCAGTGAGGAAACGATACGATTCAATCCGCGGCCTTGCCCTTCCGATTCAATCAACCGCAGAATCTTCTGCGCACCGCGATCGAACGATTGCAGGTTGACGATACCGGTCGGTTCAAAAACCGTGAGTGAGGACTGCACGACGGGTTTACGCAGCCGGGCTTCCAGTTCCGCGGGAGCGACACCGGCCGCCGTCAGCACGAGTTTGGCACTCGGCTTGATGGCTTGCACGACGGCGGCGCACATCAGCTGGTTGCGGCGCTCAGGCGAGGCATCGGACCATTCCGGTGCATTCCGCGCGGAATCGACCATTTCCTGAAAGCGGCGATGGAGCAGCTGGGGGCTCCACGCCGCCGGCGGCGGAACCGTGAGCGAGGACTTCACGGTGATCAGCACGTTGTCGCGCATCGCCTTGGGGTTGAACGCCGGCTTGAGGAAGCGCGCGGCCTTCACCAGCGGGGACTGATCATCCTCGAGCAGCGTCAGGAGGGCGTGCTCCGGTTCCACGCTCCGCAACGACGTTTCGATCAGCGCGTTTCTCAACGCCTGCTGGGTTGCGGGGCTCAGGTCCGGGTCTTCCCAAAACATGCCATGTCCTCGGAAATCAGTTCTCGGCGGCGACGAGTGCGTCGCGCAGCAGCTGGCGTGTCTCCCCGAATTTCTTCTGCTTCAATGTTTTGACTGCGTGCTTGGCCAGCAGTTTCGACAGCAGCAAGCGCGTCCGCGCACTGCCGCGCTTGCGGGCATGCCACTGCGTGAGTAGTGACTCCGCCTGTTCGACATTGGAAACACCGTCGGTCAAAGCGGCGACCACCACCAGATCCTCGGGATCAAAGGCCGCGGTGGGATCGATCTTCTCCGCAGCGATCAGGCGTCGGGCTTCTTCCGACAATCGCGCCGCCTTCTTCTGCTGGTTCGCCGAAATCGTTTCGACGACGCGTTTCAGTGCCGAGGTTTCCGGTTGTTCCCAGAGCGCTTCCAACTCCTTCGCGGCGGATTCATCACCGAGCCAGTAGCGAACGATTTGCGTGAGCCATTCCATGCCGTGATGCGTCGCGTCTCGCAATGCCGCGAGGGCGGCGGCCCGGGCTTCCGCAGTATCACATTGCCCTGTGAACAGTTGCCCCATCACCTGCAGCACGACGGCCACCGGCGGCGGTTGCGGACCGGCACAGACGGTGGCGGCGGCGTTCCGGATCTGCTCGAACGCCTCGGTCGGCAACGGATGCTGGCCCAGCACCTGCAGCGCTTCCAGAAGACGGCAGCGGCGCAGACGCTCGGCGATTTCCTCGTCCGGTGATTCTTGAAGCAGTCGCTCGAGCGCTTCCGCCGCCGCACGGTAACGCTGCTGCCGCAATTGCGTTTCGACACTGAAGACCACCCATTCGCGACGGATCGCCGGTGGGAGTTGGGTAAAGTCAGGATGCCGGACGACAACTTCCAGACGTTCGGAAACCAGTGTTGTATTGTTGAGATGATCGGCGGTGATCACCCGGGCAATCGCCGCGATGAGATCATGCTGGTCGGAGTTCGTGGCGACCGACAACAACTGTTCCGCTTCCTGGAACTCCTCCGCGGATTCGGCACACGCCGCGAGCGTAATGCCCATCCGCTGCGCCACCCATGCGTCATGTGGCGATGCTTTGCGGGCCAGTCGAAAATGTTTGAGCGCGAGTCGTGCGTCACCGTCGGCCAGCATCAGTCGACCGAGCGCCATCGTGACCGCCGCACGGAGCCGACGATGTACCTGCCAGACCGGCAGCGTCAGAATCTGCCGGAACGTGGCTTCGACGCTGTCGAGCTCACCACGGCGTTCGGCAATCTCAGCGTGCACGAACAATGCAAAGGCGTGCGTCGGATCGATGGCGAGCGCGGATTGACAGAGCGTTTGTGCGACCTCGAGATCGCCGGTCACGACCCGCCACTGGGCGCGTTGCGCAGGAACCGCCGGGTCTGTCGGGCAGCGTTCCTGCAATTCTGCAAGACGCTTATCCGCCGCGGCGGTGTCGCCCTGATGCAGTCGGCACATCGCGATCCAGTAGTCGCCGCGGGTTCCACCAATCGCCCCGGAGAACTCAGTGGAGAAGCCACGTTCGGCCTCGGCGAATTGTCCCGATTGCATCAGCATGCGACTGCGGATGAACGCCCGCTCGTCATGGAGGAAGCATTGCACCGGGGCTTGTAGAATCGCGCGCGTCGGACGGACTTCCGAGGCGGACATCGCCCGGGCCGCATCGTTCGCGGCGGCCATGTCACCCAGCCGGAGCGCCAAAGCGGCGACGACGGTTTGAAACGTGGCGCTCGTCTCACCAAGCTTACGCCATTCCTGAGCGAGCTTGCCGAGCAACGGCAATTCATGGTCACCATGACGCTGCAGTCGGACGAGCATCCACAGGAGCGCTTCCTGACGGTTCCAGTTGATCAGTAGCTCGGGAGCGGCCAGCAGCGCGTCGAGCGGTAACGGCGGTGCCCACAGGGCCTCGGTCCGTTCGGTTTCCTCCGCAAGCAGCCAGGCTAAGCCGAGCAGAATCCGGCGGTGGGCGTCCAGATTCCCGTCATTCTCGACCGCGGGCTCAAGATGCGCGACCGCTTCGGCTCCGCGTCGTGCAGCCACGAGCGTCGCCCCCATCCACAACCGCCACTCGGGCAGATGGGCCAGCTCATCATGCGATGCGGTGAGTCGTGCCAGGAGCGGTTCGGCCGTCTCCGGCGACAACCAGAGCCCGTCTTCTCCCACTCGCTGAAATCGGACGGCGACCGCGACGATGCCCGCCCAGCCCGGCTCTTCCCCTGCGGTGAAGGCGGCCGCCGCTTCCTCAAATCGTCCGGAGTTCCAGAGCGCACGGGCGAGCAATTGCTGATCGCCAACCCGTTTCTCGCGGATCGTGTCCGCGATCGCAATCACTTGGGCATCATCGGCGAGCCGCATCTGCACACGAAGTAGACTGTGTTTGGGCTCGTCCCAATCCGGCCGCAATTGATGGAACCGCTCCGTCCAGCGGCGACGATGGGTGAATTCGCGTTCGCTGTCCGGCTCGGTCAGTGATTCAATCCGCACGAGGTTTGCAAAGACCCGGCCGGGTGATGACTCCAGGAACTGTGCTTCGGAGTCAGGAAACTCGGTCAGCCAGGTCACGAAGACTTCCAGGACATCATCTGGGGCCGTGGTCGCCGTGGCATAGGTCGCTGCGACGGCTTCGACGAACTGAGCATCGCGATTGCCATGGGCCAACGCACTTTGATGGTGACGGCACGCCTGCTCCCAGTTGCCGCGTTCGGCTTCGATCGCTGCAGCCTGGTTGAAGCGGGTGCCGAGTTCGGTCGCAAATTCTGGAACGTGCGGTCCGAGCAATGTCTGAAAGTGACCGAGCGTCGCGACCGCCCACTCCGTGTCTCCCGCCTTCAAGGCGAGATCGGTCGCATGCAACGCATCCGCCAGTCGGGGTGACGCGACCAGTGCCCGGTCGATGGGGACTTCGGGCGAAATCAACTGCTGCCACGGACGAAACCAGGCCCAGCGAAACTGATTACGCCAGACCGTTAACGGCGCCAATTGAGACAGGCGCTCGCGCACGGCTTCCACACGCCCGTGATGCAGATCGATTTCCATCAGTCCGAGCTGACACTCGACGCACCCCGGAAACAGAGCCGCGAACGCCATGAGATGAGGCTCGGCGTCAGTGTGCCGTTGGCGATACGATAGCCATAGTCCGGCATGCAGTCGGTCCAACGGTTCCGCGGCCGGGTGGTTCGTCAGCCGCTCGAACAACGCATCGATTTGCTCGGGCGGCTGGTGATCCGTGGCTGCGAAAACCGTCTGCAAGCGCTCACGCTGCGGTGGTGGAGCCGTGTGCTGCGTCGTTTTCGCGGCAAGTTTCTCCGCACTTTGAATATCACCGCGTTCAATGAGACGGCGTACGATCAGCCGGTCACGCCATTCCTGAAACGCGGGCCAGACGGCTTCCTCACAAGCCGGTGTCGCCTCGGCCTTCGCCAGCGCGAGTTCCGCAGTGAGACAAGCCACGGTGTTGCGCAATTCCGCGTCGTTGTGCAGAACCGTCGCATGCACGCTGGAGGCACCCGCGAGCGCCGTTCCCGCTGTCTCGAACTGCAATGCTGTCACGTCGCGCAACACATGCAGACAATCGGCGACCGCCGGTTGAGCCACCGCAAGCCGGCCCGCCCATTCGTCAATCTCCTTCGGCTGCAACTGCGCCTGCAGGAGCATCCACCCGGCGGACGCGTGCCGCCAGCGCGCGAGGGCCATCGGGGCTTCACGAAAGCGACTCAAAGCGAACTGCGTTTGACCAAGAACCGCCAGCGCCGACGCGATCACCCAGTCGGCATCGAGCCGCCAACCATCATGCCGTTCACACCCCTGGAAACTCACCAAGGCCTGATGAATCGACTGTTGAAATTCTTCTTCCGATTGACCGGTTCCGCGGCGCTCCAGCCGATCATTCAGCTCTTCGAGCTGACTCAACGTCGTGATGATCGGATGCAGTTCGGGAGCATCCTTTCCGCGCGCCTGGTGGAAAAGATCGCGGGCCCGCTTCCAGTCGTGACGCAGGTAACTGACGGCGCCGAGGAGCAGATCGGTTTCCGCCGGATCCTGCTGATGGCGCGGGCGACGCAGCTGACACCAGCGGTCGGCGTCGGCGAACTGCCCGAGCCGCCAGTCGGCCATTGCAAGATGTCCGACCGCCCAACCCTGCCGCGCAGTTTCCCATGTCTGCAGATTGAGCGCACGGAACTCGGCGAGCAGTTCGAGGCTGGGATGCTCCGGCGTGACGCGGATGGCTCGTCGCAGGATTTCAAACAACCGGGCGGTTTGGGCTTCGTCGGTCTGCGGACTGGTCGTCAGCTCTTCGATGCAGAGCCGCGCCGTCGCCGGATCGAAACGGTCGAGCCGATGAGCAATCTCGAGCAGCTTGATCCGCAACTCCGGAGGAACGGCGACGGTTTCCCGGGCCTGCTGGTAGAGGTCGAACGCCTGCTCATCCAGTCCGGTGGCGATCGACAGCCGGATCATGTCGTGATAGAACCGCGCTGTCGACTGCTTCAGCCCGGTCCAGGAGGAATCGTTGAAACGCTCAAACCGTCGACGCAGATCGCCGAGCGCGAATTCGCCCTGACCCGACTCCAGCGTCGTTTCGAACCACAACCGCGTCGCTTCGAGCCACAAGGCTTCCTGTTCGAAATTCGGTTCCGCCGCGGGCTGCGCGAGCGCACTGGCGAGCTTGTCGAAACCCAGTTGCGCCCGGAAAAGCTGGCCCGATTGCCGCCATTCCAAGGATGGCTGAAATGACGGGTGGATGACCGACAGCGCCGTGCCGGGACCGGCATCGGACGCCGGGAACGATTCCGGCGTAGCTGCGGCCAGCGGCGATCCGGGTCCGACGTCCGTCATGGGAGCGCATCCACACGGCCAGGAACGTGTTCGAGATCAGGTCACAAAATCAGAAGCATCCCCATGAGTCGGGGAAGGGAGACCAGGACATCAACCGTGCGGAAATCTCACATCGCGCGATCGTCAACACGAAACGTCCCGAAGACACGTTTCCACCAGCGTTGAGATTGGCAAGGAAGAGCCCGCGCGGAAAAGTGTATCAAGTTCAATTCGCGTCGTAACGAAAAACTCATGAAAAACCGGTCCGTTTTTCATGATGCGCTTTGTCGCCGAGACCGAACACGATTTGTTCATTGGGAATGTTCCTTACGCTGATAGTTATTCTCATCACCCCCATATGAATACGTTCGCGGCAGCGATCATCTGCGCCGCGGGATCGAAGAAATTCCCTGTTGTTCAATCCTTGCGTTTTCTGCCCCGGCTGATTGATGATGGCGACGAATTCTCTCCGTTCATTTTCTGCGAATTCATAAGTCGGAATGCAGAGTGGCACCGCCGCCGACGTATGGCCTGTGGGCGATGAACGGTGTCCGCGCCTTCGCATTCTCTGCCAGCGACCGGGCAACGTCCGAAAGGCACAACGATGTGGCAACGCCGCGACGATGACAGCCGGACGATTTGGATGGATATCACGGCGGGGGAGCGTGACTTCACGATCAGTCTCTTCGGGCAAGGCCGCGGGGTGATCGCCAAAGACACCCAGGTGCTCGACGACGAAACCTATCGCAATCTGCGGGATGCCCTCGACGAACTGACCAACCCGGAATGTGCCGCTCAGCCCGAGGCCTTCAGCAATTTCGGGTCATTACTCTTCGAGTTGGCACTGCCGGAAAAGATTCAGCTCCCACTGCTGAAGCATGACGGTCCTCTTGTTTTCTCCACACATCAGTTGTCGCTGCCCTGGGAACTGTTGTGCGTCAACGATAGGTATCTGTGTCTCAAGCACTCTGTCAGCCGTCAGCTGCCAGTCCTGACCGCCATGCACGACGCGCTTCTGGGTGATCAGCCGGCGATTCCCACGCACGATGCCAGCGAAGATGCCGCGCTGATCATCTCGAACTCGACGGGCGATCTCCCCAGCGCAGCACATGAAGCGGAAGAGCTGCGGGATTTTTTCCGCCATGCCGGGCTGCGATGCGACGCCCTCATCGGTCCGAAAGAATGCACGTTTGCCAACGTTCTCGGGGCGCGATTGAGGAAACACGCTTACCGTATCATTCACATTTCCGGGCACGCTCAGTACTTCGAGGACAAGGGGACCAGCGCGATTCATCTCGCGGATGGCCGGATGATCATGGCCCAGGAGATCCAACGGACATTCAAAGGAGAACCGCTCGTCTTTCTGAATGCCTGCTGGTCGGCGATGGGCGAAGGAGGCCAGCGGCGCATCGCGCAATCCGGCTCGAAAGTCGTGCGAACCCTGACCGAAGCCTTCACCTTCGGAAATCGTTCAGGGCGAGCGCGGGCGATTATCGGCTCGATGTGGTGGATCGCCGATGACGTGGCGCGTGGGCTCGCCGGCTGTTTCTATCAGGAGATTCTCGCCGGGCATCCGCTCGGAGAAGCGCTCCGGCGCGCACGACAACGCGTGTCCGACAGCGTCACCGATCCGGCCCTGTGGAGCACCTACGTTCTCTTCGGCGACCCGAACCAGTGTGTTAAACAGGCACCCGTTGTTGAGCCGCCGATTGACATCGATCCGCCCTGTAAACCCGAAACGCCAGCCCAGATCCTGCGAACCGACACCGCTGCTTCACAGCCGGTGGACATTGCCACGGAGACGACATTGCCCGTTGAATCGCCGACATTGCTGTCCGTCCCGGTGAGTGAAGTGCCACCACCGGAAATCCCTGCCGAAGAACCAGAGCCGATGACCGCCGCCGAATTGCCCTGGTCGGATGAAATGCACGCGGCGTTTGTCGGCGCAATGTCTGCCATGTCGATCATGCATTGGAAAATCTTCAGCACCGTGCATCTGATTCTCGGACTGACATACGTCGAAAATGGACTGGTTGCACAGGCAATGACCCGCAGCGGCGCCAATCCCCAGACAACCCGGCGGACGTTGCGGGAAGCGTTCACTGTCAAGGAGAGTGATACCGCTGGTGACGCGTCCATCATCAGCGAAAATCTGACCGAAGTGTTGAAGACCGCCCGGCAGACCGCCGAGCGGGAAGGTCATCCCGAGATCACCGAGGCGCACGTGCTCCGGGCGATGCTCGACCGTCCGGAATCGGGCGGTACATTGTTGCTGGGGTACCTGAACGTCGATCTCGATGATCTCCGGAATCGTGTCGCGGCACCAAAGAACCAATCGCCTGCCGCATCGGCTGCGACTTCAACCCCCTCGAATGCCGCACCGCCGCCGGTGACAGTCGCTCCGGTTCATGGCGATCTGATGTTGCCCAACGGCGACCTGCATCTTGCACTCTTCGCCGAGGACGCCAAACTGGCGCTCAACGAAGCGGCGTTGATTGCCTATCGCACCTATTGGCCCGACCTGCGCAGTCCGCACATCTTCATGGGAATTCTGGGCCGGCGAAACAGCCGTCTCACCGAACACCTGAATGCACTGCGAATGTTTCCGCCTCACGCGCTCAGCAGTTCGTTGCAAGCGGGGTTGACTCAACCTGTGAACGCATCGTTGCGGCAGCCGAAACTGCATCGCGAGTTTCTGTCCGAGAACGCTCTGCTGACGCTACGGACAGCGAGCCGCCTCTCGCAGGAAGCCCGTCGGCCGCTGATCTCCGAGCACGACATTCTCGCCGCGATCCTGCAGAACAACTCCAACATCATTACGACCACACTCCGCGGCGCGGGAGTAGATCCCGTCCGCCTGTTGTGGAATGAGACTGAAACCCCGTTGTGATGGGGCTCGAGATGAGCGACGCATCGTCCACCCCGCGCGTTCCGTCACTGCGGGAACGTTACGAAGCGCACGTGCGGTCTGCGGCCGAGCCCCCCGATCTGTTCGAGTTCCTCGCAGCGCATCCTGATGCCGATCCGCGCGCGATCGCCGACGTCGTGCTGGCGGACATCACCTGGTCATGGCAGCGCGGCAATCCGCGTCCGCCGCAGACTTACTTCGCAAGACTCCCTGCGCTCGCTCGCGATGCCGGGCTGAAAACGAAAATCATCGAACACGATTTTGCGCTCCATCAGTCGGCCGGTGAGAAGATCGGTCTTGATTCCTATCTGATGCAGTTCTCCGACCTCCCGGTGGAACTGGCTCAGCAACTCAGCGAGCGGAAGGGTCGTCCTGACACCGGGGCCGCCACACCGGTCCGACGAGGCCGCTCGCGCCCGAATGTTCCCACACCGCTGCCCGCACGGATCGGCCGGTACCGTGTCCGCCGGATCCTCGGCGGCGGACGCTTTGGCACGGTTTACGAAGCCTTTGATGAACTGCTGCATCGCACGGTCGCGGTCAAGCAGCCGCATCCGGGAGCCCTCTCCGAGGCGGAAACCGATCTGTTTGCGGCCGAGGCCCAGCATCTCGCGCAGCTGAATCATCCGGGAGTTGTTCCCGTCTATGATTTTGGGATCGCGGAGAATGGTAGCGGCTATGTCGTCACGCGGTGGATTGATGGACTGACGCTGGCCGAAGCTCTTCAGCAGAGATCGTTCTTCTGGCAGGAAGCCGCACAGCTGATGGCGCGGGTCGCCGATGCGCTGCACTTCGCGCACTGTCATCAGATCGTGCATCGCGATTTGAAGCCTGCCAATATTCTGCTCGATCACGCCGGCCAGCCATATGTCGCCGACTTCGGACTCGCCCTGAACGAACACCAACAACAGACAAAAGAGTTTGCGGCCGCCGGAACCCCGGCGTATATGTCGCCCGAACAGATTGCCGGCGAAGTCCGTTATCTGGACGGACGGTCGGACATCTGGAGTCTCGGCGTGATTCTTTACGAACTCCTCACGGGACAGCGACCGTTCCGCGGCGAGACGCTCGCTGCGCTGTCCGAAGACATTCGCAAGCGGGAACCCAAGCCGCTCCGACTTTTGAACGCAGAAGTCCCGCTCGAACTGGAGCAGCTCTGCCTGCAGTGTCTCGCGAAGGAGAAATCCCAGCGTCTGGCAACGGCGGCTGATCTCGCGGCGGGTCTACAACGCCTGCTATTGCCGCACACCATGGGCACGGTTCCCGCTCCGTTGCCGGAGAACTTCCGCGTGATCGCGCAATCGGTCACCGAGTCGGATGGGTTTCCGGTTCTCACTTGCACGTTGATGAACCGGACGCTCGTGCCGGTGGTGATCGTCGCCGTGCGGGCCGAAGTCGTAGAAGTGCAGGCGCGACGCGGTGCACCGTTGTCGCGAGTCCTCGTTCCCGAACGGCACGTCGATGTCGTGCTGCCGACTGAGCCGGGTGATCGCATCACGCCGTTGTTGCATCCGGTGCTGGTCGGAGCGCAAGATGGCATGAGTCTGGAGCTGCGTCTCACCTGCTGGGACAAGGCCGGGCAAGGTTTCCCGCCGACACAGGTCGGAAGCTTCCGTTGTCGAGTGGTGTTCCTCACCGATCTCACGTGGGAGGCGGCCACGGATGAATTCACGCTGGGACGCAGCCACCGCTGACTTCGCGCCGCTTCACGAAACGTCCACGCACTGGTCGCTCATTCAGAAAGCTCAACAGGGTGACCCGGATTCCGCACGGGCGGCCCTTCATCAACTGATCTTGCAGTACGTGCCACCGCTGCAGCGATATGTGCAGGGCCCCCCTTGGCGGTTTGACGCGCATGCGGCACAGGATCTGATTCAGGGATTCGTGGAAACACGATTGCTCGCGGGCCGGCTCGTCGCGCAGTCCGATCCGACGCGCGGGCATTTTCGCGGATATCTGAAGACGGCTCTCGATAACTTCATCCGCGATCGCCTGCGGTCACCGGGGCAGACACCACGCCCGTGGGGTCGAGGGACGACTGACGACGATAGCCGAGCGGGGGACTTCTCCGGTGAAGCGTCGGCATTCGATCCGTTCGACGTGGCCTGGGCGCGCGGCCTACTCTACTCAGTCATTACGCAGCTGGAACAATCCTGTGCGGAGCGCGGCCAGACTGCCGTGTGGACCGTCTTTGAAGCTCGATTGCTCCGGCCTATTCTGCAGCAGACCGAACCGGTGGCTTACGAAGACCTCGCCGAGCAATGTCACTTCGACACACCGAAAGCGGCAGCGAATGCGCTGATTACGGCGAAGCGGGCGTTCCGCAAACTGTTCGAAGACGCGATCGCCGTCTATGCCCCGGAGGACGCCGAGCGGCAGGAAGAGTTACGGCTGATTCGCAGCATCTTCGCCGAGGGCGTGACTTTGACGGAATCGGCGACCGCGGAATCGCAGCTGAACGAGTCATGCCGGCTGGCGGAAATGCTCGATCTCCCGCGCGGCCAACGGGGCTGGTCGGCGCTCGAGCTGGAAGCGATTCTCGAACAACAATTGTCACTCCCGGCAACCGACTTCGGCGTGTCGCCGCGCTCCCCGTCAGACGGCCTCACCTTGCTGAGCCTGCTGACCACGTCGCCGACGATTCCCGAGTGCCTGCAGATCAAACAGTGGGCGAAGTCGCAGGCGAGCAGTCCGGCTCCGGCCATCCCGCGGGACGTCGCCACGGCGCTCTACTTCGCAGCGCTGTCAGCCGCCCGTGTGACGGGACAGGCACGAATCACCCGCCTGCCCGATCGGGTCCTCGCCGTATCGTTGGGAGAGTTACTCGCACAGTCGTGGATTTCGACTGAGTTACGCCGGCTATATGACGCCTGCCGCCACACCGTGACGGCTACGGTTCCGTCATGAAGTAGAGATACTTGTCGTTCATGTGCAGCTCCGCGAGTTCCGGGGGAGGCAATGGTGGCGGACGCTCGATGATGACGGGCAGCAGTCGATCAATCCCCTTTGTCTCGATGCAGAACCGGCACTCGCGCAGCACCCATTCCGATGCTTTCGCATTCTCCGACCAGAAGACCAAGGTCGCGTCACATTCACGAATGAATTCAAACAGCCGGCGTTCGAAACGCACGCCCGGTTCCAGATCGAACAGATCCTGGCGGAATTCCTTCCCCATCCGCGGAAGCATCTGCACGCGCGGAATAACCTTGTCGCGGTCCTTCGTCGCATACGAAATGAAGTAGCGATGGAAGGAGTCCGCCGTCGCCAGCGGCTCCGCCGGTGCGCCAGTCGCGTGGGCAGAAATTGCGACCTT
>DASRYX010000538.1:0-2005 GCA_035686985.1 Planctomycetaceae bacterium
TCTCGGGATCGCCGCTGCGCCGCCGGATGCTCGACACGCTCGCTGAGATGAACGCCGCCGAAAATCGCCGCAGCGGCGATCCCGAGACGCTGACCCGTATCGCGCAGTATGAACTGGCTTATCGCATGCAGACCGCGGTGCCGGATGTGATGGACATCTCGAAGGAGCCGCAACACATCCACGAGTTGTACGGCTCGAAACCCGGCTACGTCAGCCCCGCGGAAAGTGCCGACGATCCGCGCGTCCTCTATAAGGGTGACGACCCGACGTTCGCGAACAACTGCCTGCTCGCGCGGCGGCTCATCGAGAACGGCGTGCGGTTTGTGCAGCTCTACGACTGGGGCTGGGATCACCACGGCTCCTCGCTCGGCGAGAGCATCGACGAAACGCTGCCCATCAAAACTCAGCAGACCGAGCGCGCGATCGCGGGGTTGATCACCGATCTTGATCAGCGCGGGATGCTCGACGACACGCTGATCATCTGGGGCGGGGAATTCGGCCGCACTCCGATGATGCAGAACAACGTTCGCAGCGAACTGAAGAAGGGCTACATTGGCCGCGACCACCACCCGCACGCCTACACGATGTGGCTCGCCGGCGGCGGCATCAAGGGCGGCCTTTCCTACGGCCAGACCGACGACTTCGGTTACTACCCGGTCGAGAACCCCGTCAGCATCCGCGACCTGCAGGCCACGATCCTACACACCCTCGGCCTCGACCCGCACCGCTTCAGCTACGCCTACCAGGGTCTCGACAACCGCCTCATCGGCCCGACGGATGAAGGAAAGGTGCTAACAGGTATCCTGGCATAAAACGCTAATGAAAATGATCGACGCCCGTCGTGCTCCAGCCGTTCATACTCGGTCCCACCATGGGCACTGCGACATCCTAACAACCGCTGATACCACCTACTGCTGGCTTCGACATCGGTGACGGCGATCAGGGGTTGTGGGCGCATGCATGTCTCGCAAGATCGAATTACCAATACGCAGCAGAGATGAACGCCGTCTGCGATTGTGGCGAATAATACACATCAAACCCGCTGCCTCTTGCTGATCGCCACCCTTTGTATTGCACGATGTCTGGCGGGGCTTCCCAGCCATATTTTGCAAATCGGGTCTTCCAAATGTGTCGGAAGTACTCCCCGCGACCGAACGATTCGTCTTTCTCAAATGGAGTCGCATCTCTGGCGAATTGTTGACTCTTCTTAGTAACAGCGTCCATCCAGGCAAGCAGGGCGTCTTCATCCACATTCATGCGGAGTTCGTGTCCGGATGCGTATTTGTGCAGAATGATGTTCGTCGCGGATGCGGGGACCTCGACATACCGATCCACGACTTGCGCACCAGTAGCGAATTCCTGTTTCCCATACCGTGCTTCGTCAACAATCAAACTGACGACGAGTAACGTGGGAACAAACAGACCGATGCTCGTGACCAGCATCAAAAAGAACGAGATCCTAGGTCGCTTTGCGATTCGCTGCCAAAGCATGGCAACGATCAGCGACAGCAAGCCGACGACGACACACGTAATCTGCAGCGGCAGCACTAGCGGAGCGAGCATCCGGTCATCCTACCGAATCCGCGGTAAGCTGCACCACCGAATGTGGCTTGGCGATGTCACGACCGGCATGGCGTCTAGCGTACAAACCGGGTACCACCGGTTGTCACAACCGGTGCCGCGCAGCGGCGGGAAGCCTCAGGATACGCTTCCGCTAATCACTGATCACCCACGCAATCGGCACGCCGACGGATTTGCGTTCCAGATACCACCGAGCGGAGCTCCACGGCCAGTCAACCGCACGGGCCACCAGACCGGCTCGGACGGGGTTCGTGTGCATGTAGTCCAGCTTCTCTTCAATTTTCGCCTGCTCGCAGATTTCAAAAGCATGATATTTGGGTTGCCAGAAGCGGATGCCGACTTCAAAATCCTCGAAATAGCGAAGCTTCTGGCGGCTGTACCATCCGCGAATCAAGCGGCTTGAATGGCGTTTCCATTCGTGGAG
>DASRYX010000539.1:0-5393 GCA_035686985.1 Planctomycetaceae bacterium
CTCGAACTCGATGACGCGGAAGCACTCCGTTGGCGCGATGCACTCCTTGTGGTTCTGATTGGTGCAACGGACGGCTTCTGGAACGCGAATCTGCGGCTGCTGTTCGACCTGCAGAAAGTCTGTGTCGATCACGAACGGGAAGTCTACCGGGTCGATTTATTCCGGTGGGTCATCAGCGGCGGCAAGGAGCCGTTGAAACGTCCACTGCCGCAGATGCGGACGGTGTTGATCGCCAAACATCTGCGCACGGCGAGCCGCCGGTTGGGGGCGTTGCGGGTCGATCGCGATACCCGCACGGCGTTATCCGATCTGCTGCATCATGCGGCTCAACGGGCCGAAGAATTGCTGCGCGAGCGGTTGCAGCCAATTGTGGTCGAAGCGCTGCATGATGTCGGCGCGGTCCCGCAGACGGTGGTCGAGCGCGTCGCCTTTCACAAGCTCTCCGCCGAGCTGCTGGACAGCGTGGTGCAGCGCGGGTTCCTCACGCTGGGACACGTCCGGGATGCCTTATCTCGCGGGCAATTAAAGCTCGCCGATCTTTCCGGACCGCGTGAATTCCTGCAGGGCGACGTGCTGTTGCGGGCGGACCGCGAACTCGGACGGCGACTGGAAGGTGTCTATCAGCGCGGACCGTTCTACTTGCGCTGGTTGCAGCGGACGACCTCACTCGCCTTCGGCACCCCCCCGGGACGGTTCATCACGCGGTTTATCGCTCTACCGTTTGGCGGTGCATTCATTGCCTTGAAGGGATTGCATTATCTGCTGGAAGAAGTGCATCAGTTCGTCGGCACCCCGCATGTCAACGTCTACACGCATCTCCGGATGCTGACGCTGGGGCTGGTGCTGTTCGTGCTGATGCACGCTCCGGAAGTGCGCCGTCTGCTGGCGATCGCGCTGCGGTGGCTGTGGATCGGGTTGCGGTTTTTGTTCTACGAACTGCCGCGGGCGCTGTACGAATTCCCGCTGGTGGCGTGGCTGGTCCGCAGTCTGCCGGGCCTGGTGTTCCGCCGGTATCTGCTCAGTCCGCTGATTGTGGCCCTGATCTTCTGGAAGCTGTTGCCGCTCGCGGGAGTGCCGATCGCGCTCAACCGGTGGGGAGCCCTCGGCGTTCTGGCCGCGGCGTTCATCGTTCTCAATTCGCGGATGGGGCGTGACACCGAAGAACTGGTATGGGAAGCACTCGGACGATTGTGGCACCGTGTTCGCGCGACCGTGATCATCGGTCTGTTCAACCTGATTGTCGATGTCTTCCGGCAGGTGATGGACGCGCTGGAGCGCGTTCTCTACTCCGTCGATGAATGGCTGCGGTTTCGCAGCGGCGAATCGGTAGTCTCGCTGTGGTTCAAAGCCGTGTTCGGCGTCGCTTGGAGCGTGGTCAACGCCGTCGTCCGGTTCTGCGTCACCCTGCTCATCGAGCCGCAGATCAATCCGATTAAACATTTCCCCGTGGTGACCGTTTCGCACAAGCTGATTCTGCCGCTGGGAATTCCGCTCGCGAAAGCGCTTGATACGTACTTCTTCTTCGATAAATACACGGCGGGATTGCTGGCGACGGCGATCGTGACCAGCGTGCCGGGCGTGTTCGGTTTTCTCGCGTGGGAGTTCAAAGAGAACTGGCGTCTCTACGCTGCGAACCGCGCGCCGACATTGCGGCCGGTGATTGTCGGGCATCATGGCGAAACCGTGTTGCGGTTGCTCGCGCCGGGCTTTCATTCCGGAACGATTCCGAAGCTGTTTGCCCGCCGCCGACGTGTGGCCCGCAAGAGCCGCCATCTGCCGCAAATCAGCCACGAGACAATCTACGAAGAACGTCTGCATCATGTCGCCGAGGCATTGCATCACTTTCTCGAGCGAGAGTTTCTGTCGCTGATTCGGGAATCGCGGGCGCTGCATGCGGCCCCGCTCTCGGTCGCGAATGTGATCCTCTCGACCAACCGTATCGCCGTGCAGATTGCCCATGGCGATCACCCGGATCATCCCGCGGAAATTCTCTGGAGCGAACAATCGGGCTGGCTGATGGCGTCGGTGTCATCCGCGGGCTGGTTCCATCGGCTGAGCCGCGAGGAACGGCTGGTCTTAGAATCCGCGCTCGCGGGGCTCTATCACCTCGCGGCGACCGGCCTCGTGCGGGAACATCTCGAAAAACAGCTCGGGATGCCGCCGAATCCGTACGACATCACCGACCAAGGGCTCATCGTCTGGCCGACGCGTTCGTTCGAAACCGAAGTGCAGTATTCGCTGAAAGAAGGAACGGACCTCGTCCCGCGGCCGCGGTCCGTGGCCCGATCGCTCGGACTTGATCCGCTACCGGCGAAGTCCGTGATCTTCGCGCTCCATCCCTTATCATGGGAAAGCTGGAACACGTTCTGGACTCACGAAGCGGGTGGCCGCCCCGAACACCCCGTGCTGCCCGAAGTCACCGTGCTGCCGGGGTGATGTTGCTCGCTTTGATCCAATCGGCAACGGGTGGCCGGGGCTGGAGCGTCCTCGCGAGCCCCGGATTCCGCGCGGCCCGTTCCGGGGCTTCCCTGCGGTCCAGCCCCGGCCACCCGCGCGTACTGCCGGGGTAAGTGGCCGCGCGGTTCGCAATTGAATAGACTGATCCGACGCGTTGAATCTCTCTGTCTCCGACCCAACGGGAATCTGCACCATGCGAACCGTGTTTGCCATTCTTGCCGGCGGAACCCTGCTGGCGTTGACCAGTTCCCTCGTCGCGGACGACAAGCCGATGCCCACCGAAGCCGAGAAACAGGCGACGGCGGCGATCAAGAAACTCGGCGGCCAGGTGCTGGAACTGGCGCAGAATGACCCGCGGCTCGACGTTGCGTTTCATCTCGCTGACGGCAAGATCACCGATGCCGAAATCTCGCACGTGAAGCAGCTGCCGAAGACCGCCCAGCTGAATCTCCGCGGGACCGAAATCACTGACGCCGGCCTTGCGAATCTCAAAGATCTCAAGGGGCTCGTCAAACTTCATCTCGAGAAGACCAAGATCACCGACGCCGGCCTGGAACATCTCAAGGGACTTGAGAACCTCGAGTACATCAACCTCTACGGCACGCAAGTCACAGATGCCGGTCTGAAACATCTCGAGGGTTTGAAGAAGCTCCGCCGCGTCTATCTCTGGCAGGCTCCTGTCACCGACGCTGGTGTCGCCGCACTGAAAGCCGCGATTCCGGAAGTGCAGATCGTGCGCGGCGTGGAACTTGCCAAGCCGGCCGAACCGAAACCGGAAGAAAAGAAGCCCGAAGAGAAAAAGCCGGAAGAGAAGAAGTGAGCACGGAGCCGGTGACGCTGCCGGTGCTCGGACCGCAATCCTGCACCGGTTGTGGTTGCTGTTGCGAAGGCATCGGCTCGCCAGTGGCGATCTACGCGTCGCGGCGATCGTTCGGCAGCCACCATCCGTTCCGCCCGGCCGATCTCCCCACCGCGTTGATCGCCGAGATCGACGAGCACTTCTCGGGTCTCATGCGCGGACAGGAATCACAGGCGCAATGCTTGTGGTTCGATCCGGTCGTGCGGCAATGCCGGCACTATGAATTTCGGCCGCCGCTCTGCCGCGAATACGAACTCGGCGGCCGCGCTTGCCTGGCGCTTCGCCGGGAGCGCGGGATTGCATGAGCCGATGAAATCGATACACACGTCTGACGGGAGGGCGAAGCTCCCGCTGAGCCGCTGATTGTCACAGCGTCCCGAAGCGCTCGCGGCTCGGCAGGAGCCTCGCCCTCCCGCATATGCCCGCATCACGCGGCACGAGAGATCACTTCGTCATCCGTGACAGAGGTACCATCTCTCCGCAACGGTCCCACCGCGAACATCTGCCCCAGCGGTCCCGCGAGCAATTGCGGCAACCACATCACTTGGGACACCGCGCCGACGGCAATCATCAACGGCAGCAGTCGTCCGATGTGGCCAATCACCCACGCCGGGCTGGTCGACAGCGGCAGCACCATCAAACCGATGATCCATGCGGTGCGACACGCGCACGGACCACGTTCGGCGAGCATCGTCCGCACGGCTTCCCCGCGAGATTGCCCGGCCGTGCGAGACCGCTGAAACGCAACCAGCATCGGCACGATCTGTCCTGCAGAGATTCCCAGTGCCACGCTCGCGGCCAGCAGCGCCGTAAGATCGATCGGATAACCCAGCCAGCTCCACCCGCCCATCACCGCGGCAATCGGGGCCGCACTCGGCAACACCGCGAGCAGCCCGGCGCCAAAGGTTCGCGTCGCGACAATCGACAGCAACGCAACGATGCCCGCCGCAATTCCCAAGGTAATCAGGAACGATCGCAGTGCGAGTTGTTCAGTTCGTAACCGCAGCGCTAGCGGTCCCACGAGATGATGTTTCGTCCCCGGCGTCGACTTGAGCACACCGCGGATCACGTCATCCAGCTCGCGCTGCGTTTGCGCCAGCCCGGCCGTGTTCGCCCAGCGCACACGGGTCGAGACTCGCCAGAGTTCGTCCCCCTGTTGACAGTAACCGCGGTCGCCGTCCATCACGGCATCGCGGTCTTTCTTCGCCACGGCGTAGTATGTCCCGGCGGCAGAGCCCTGGTCATCGCGCCATTCTTCCTGTCGCGCCTGTGCGAGCTTCGAACGCCGGTTCGACTCCAGGCGAGAAGCGTCGGCGGACATGCCCTCGGTGACCGGGAAGAAATCGGCCCAAGACAGGCAGCCGGTGACCGCTGGATGAATTCGCAGTTGTGCCGCGACTTCTCGGACGAGTTCCATGCGGGCCAGCACATCGCGTTCATCCTGGGCCTGCGTGTCGAAGCGGATGATGCTCTCGGAGAGCATGGTGCCGGTAAGCTGGCTTTCCATGTCGCGAATCGATTGGCGGGCCGTGGACGCCGCCGGGAGTCCGTGCAACAGATCGAGTTCCAAGCGAGGTTGTCGCAGACCGAGTGTCGCCGCGGTGATCACTGCCAGCGTGCCGATCGATTGCAGCAGCGGCCGACGTGACCACCAGCCCGCGAGTGTGTGCCACAAGGCGGGATCCACTGAAGATGGAGACGGTTTGCCTGACCAGAGCAACAACAACGATGGCACGCCGAGCACGACCAGCAATGCGGCGGCGATGACAGCGATGCTCGCGACTTCGCCCCAATCACGGATCGGTGCGAGCGGCGAGGCACACCATCCCGCCACGGCGATCAACAGCATGCCGGCCATCGCCATCGTCATGCCGCCGGCCTGTCTCAGGGCTTCATCCACGCCGGCCACGTTCTCACGGCCGGCGATCTGCCACTGTCGGGCAACGTGAATCGCGCACGCCAGCGCGACAGCGCCCAGCCACACTGGTGTCGTGTACTGCCACGCCGATAATTCGGATCCGACCACCGGCATCAACGCCAGGCAACCGAACACCGCCCCGCCCGCACACAGCAGACA
>DASRYX010000540.1:0-2369 GCA_035686985.1 Planctomycetaceae bacterium
AGGGCGTTCTTATTATCGAGCGTGACCAGCGGGCCCGGGGTGATGATTTCCAGCGGCACCTTGTCGACCGCTTCCTTGTTCCGCACGATGAACTGGCCGATAGTGAGCGCCGTGCGGTGGATGCGGCAGACCGGATTGACCGAGGTCGCCGCGAGAACGCCATTCTTCACCGCGTCGAGGCCGTCACGCTGACCGTCCACGGCGGCGATCAGCATGTCCTTGTGAATCGTGTTCTTGATGGCGTCGGTGCACGCGAGGGCCATGTCGTCGCTGTGGAAGAACGCTGCGGCGATGGGCGTCGTTTCCTGCTGCAGCAGCGATTCGAATGTGTTGCGGGCTTTTTCTTTCTTCCAGTCACACCACCGGACCCCGCCGCCAATGACTTCGATGTCGGGGAACTGCTTGACGATGTTCTCGAAGCCTTCCTTGCGTCCCTGAGCGCCGCTGTGAGCGCTGAGGCCGCCAATGTGAATCACTTTTCCTTTGCCGCCGATCTTGCTGAAGATGTGTTTGACAGCCATTTCGGCCATGTTGACGTGATCAGGCGTGATTTCGCACCACACGCCGGTGTCGCGCATCTGGTCCATCGAGACCAGCAGCGTATCCATCGAGATGACCGGAATATTCCGTTCCTTTAGCCGCTTCACCGGCTCAGCGAGCGAATCGATCTGCACCGCCTGGAAGCAGCAGAAGTCGAAATCACGGCTGGTGATGGCGTCGATCTTGTTACGCTGCTTTTCCGGATCGAACTCGCCGTCGATCCATCCGATTTCGACATTGAGCAGCTTGCCCCACAACTCGGCGGTCTTCTTCCCCTGGGCACACCAGGTGCTTTGCAGTCCGGCGTTCGAGAAGCAGGCTTTCAGCGGTCGCAACGCGGGATCGGTACTCGCGCTGCCCGACGCGCCGGAGGGCGTTCCTGAAGCACAACCGAGCGCCGTTAATGCAGCGGCGGATGTTCCGAGCGCAAGGTTCTGTAGAAAATCACGACGGGCGGCGGTGTGCGTCATGGGGTCGACTCAAGATGAAGTGAGAATGGGAATCGACACTATGGTGATGCCCGGCGCGCGATGTCGCAAGGAAAGAAACGCAGCCCAGGGATATCAGTCCCTGGGCTTCTAGCGGTTCTGCCAGAAGTAGCGGAAGATGTTGCGGGAATCGGTGTATCGTGCGTCGGAGGACGTGGCACCGAGAACCACCGTGATCGCTTCCACGCCGTCGCGTTTGCCGAGCGAAATGAGACACGCCCCGGCGGCGTCGGTGGTTCCGGTCTTCACGCCTTCGTAGCCGTCAATGTCGAGCAGCTTGTTCGTGTTCTTCCAGACGATCTCGCGTCGATAGCCCGACGGCCCGTCCACCACGCTGCGATGCTGGCGGGTATTGACGAGCGCCCGCAACACCGGCAACTGCAGAGCCGCGCGGGCGAGTTGGAACTGGTCCCGCACCGTCGATTTGTGGTCCGCATGCGTCAATCCGTGCGGATTGACGTAGCGCGTGGAGTCCATTTTCAGCTCGGCAGCGGTCGCATTCATCATGGCAATAAACCGTGCCGAAGGAGCTTCGTCCTTTCCCTCGGTCGCGGGAAGTTTCGTCCCGAAATGTTCCGCATAGGCCGTGGCGGCGTCGTTGCCGGAGGGAAGCATCAACCCATAGAGCAATTCGCCGACGGTGATCCTTTCGCCAGTGCGAACTCCGGCAGTGCTACCCGGAGTTTCGTCTGCGGCCTTGGAAAACGTCAGGACTTCCTGCAGGACTTCGGGATGGGCTTCGGCGTGCTTCACCACCAGGTACGCCGTCATCAACTTGGTTGTACTGGCGAAGTCACGACGTTCGTCAACCTTGTCGCCGTGAGCAATCGTGCCTGTGGCGATGTCGCCGACGCCCCACGCTTTCGCGGTGACGAATGGCACGCCTTTAACATCATCGGCCGGTTGCCGCGTCGCTGGATCCGCAGTGATTTGCGGATCGCTGGGCGGCACAAGCGGACCGAGCGCTTCCCACGTCTTCGCATCCGTGACACCGGTTTCTTCGAGTCCCTTTGATTTCTGGAACGCTTTCAACGCCGTCTCGGTCACAGAGCCGAATTCGCCATCGGTCCCCAGTTTCGGTGAGGGATCCAGTTTCGCGTTCAGCGTGCGCTGCAAATCTTCGACGAGTTCGCCTTGCGAACCGACTTTCAGCGGCGCGGTTAGATCCGGTGAGATCGACGGCGTCTTCCGATGGAACACGCGATACGCCGGGGGTGAAGTGCGGGCCGAGAACTCCCGATCCCGGCACCTTGTCTTCTTCGCGGTAAGTCACCGGCTTCTGCAGATCGAGCTTGCCCGCGGCGACCCGCTGGTAGACCGTGAGCATGACCGGGAACTTGA
>DASRYX010000541.1:0-4186 GCA_035686985.1 Planctomycetaceae bacterium
TGGGAAGAAGCCGGGGACCGGCGTGACCGATGCCAGTGGGAACTTCAAACTCGGCACGAATAACATCGCGGACGGCTGCCCCGCCGGGTCGTGTCGCGTCTCGGTGGCGTTCGTCGCTCCGGCGAATGACGGCATGGGCGAAATCGTGGATGATCCGCGCAAGCTGCCCAAGCCGAAGGTGAATGTCCCGGCGAAGTACGCCAGCCCGGAAACCTCCGAGATCATGGTCGATGTTCCGAACAGCGGCCTCAAGGACTACAAACTCGACCTGAAGTGACTCGCCGCGTCACTTCCGGCCGAGCATGCGGTCCAGTGAGTCACCGGTCTGATACACGAGCGCTTCCGGCCAGTGCTGATAGGGGTGGAAGTATTCGAACGTGAGGTAGCCGCGGTAACTGGTCTGGTCGAACGCTTCGAGGACCGCGGGCCAGTTGGTCGTGCCATCGAGCAGGGGACGGAACGCTTCCAGCGAGTGGTCCGTCCCTTTTTTCGTGTATTCCTTTAAGTGCACGTTGCGGATGCGCTTGCCGAGAATCGGAATCCAGTGCTCGGGGAACTGGTATTCCATGATGTTCCCGGTGTCGAAGTGGACGTGGACATATTCGCTCTGAAAGGAATCGACGAAGGCGTTCATTTCCATCGGCGTCATCAGGAAGCCGTTGAAGAAGATGTTCTCCATATTGAGGTGCACCTTCAGCTTCTCGGCTGCCGGAATGAGTTTCCGCACGGCGTCTTTCGCCCGTTTCTCGCAGACATCGTTCGGCACCGGGTCGTAATCGGTCCGCCACGGAATATGCACTGCCCCGGGAACGACGAGCACGTTTTCGGTGCCAAGGTCGTGAGCCGCTTCCGCGATCTTCCCGGCGAGTTCCAATCCCTTCGCCGCGCGGGCCGGGTCATTCGCCGTGAGCGGGTACGGCCAGAAGAGGAACGAACACATCCCGCTGATGGCGATGCCGATCTTTTCCGCCATTTTGCGAATCTGGGTAAATTCGGCGGTTCCGGATTTCGGGGAAAGCTCGCTCTCAAGATCGTAGTTGAGTTCGATCCCATCGAACCCGGCGGCTTTCGCCAGCTTCAGGCACTGTTCGAGTGTCATCTGCTGCGGATAGGGGAACGCCCACAGATTGATCGACTTCTTAAACGGGTACTTTTTCCCCGCGGGTGCCGCCGCGGTTTGAGCGAACGCCGTCGGCAAGCCCCACGGTCCGGCCATCCCGGCGGCAACACTCGACGCAATCAACGAACGACGGGAAAAATCCATGACGGCGACTCCGAAAGAACGGCGGGTCTAGGTTCACGCATAGTACCGGCGAAAATCAGGCGATGGCGAGTGTGTGGCTTGCCGCTTAGCGGATCCCACGGCGTTCTGCGGATCGAAACATCCACTGTGCGATCCGCAAAGCGCAAGCGAAGATCATAGAGATTCCCAATCGTCCCATCTTTCCATGAGCCATCGACCATTCGCCATCAACCCACCGCGCGGCGGTTCTTGCCGGTTCCGGTCGCGAGAACAACTTGAACCCATTTTCTTTTCTGAAGTTGCTTTCTCAAAAATGGCTTCCCGGCTGGACGCACTCCGGCGGATTCATTAAGAACCCGCCTCTCCCGTTTCTCTCAATTTGATCAGCAAAGAAAGCGGCCCGCCTGCTCGCGAGAGAGGTGCGCGCCGACGGCAGATGGCGAACGGACGCGACACGAGCGGTGGATTCTGGGCGGTGGGCCAGGGACTGGTGTTCCCGGTCCTCATCGTGCTCAGCGTCCTCGTGATCGTCACCCCGCTGCCCGCCATGGTGATGGACCTGCTCCTCGCCGCGAACATCACCCTCGCCGTGATCATCCTGCTGACGACGATCTACGTCAGTAAGCCGCTGGAGTTCAGCGTCTTTCCGTCGCTGTTGCTCGGCACCACGCTCGCGCGGCTCGTGCTCAACATCGCTTCCACGCGGTTGTGTCTCACTCGCGCCCACATCGACGGCACCAGCGCCGCGGGTGAGGTGATCGAGGCCTTCGGAAAATTCGTCGCCGGCGGGCAGCTGGTCGTCGGATTAATCCTGTTTGCGATCATCGTGTTGATTCAGTTCATCGTGATCACCAAGGGTGCGACGCGCATCAGTGAAGTCGCCGCTCGGTTTGCGTTGGACGGCATGCCCGGCAAGCAGATGGCGATCGACGCCGATCTCGCCGCCCAGATCATCACGCAGGATCAGGCGAAAGTCCGCCGTGCGGAAGTCGCCGCCCAGGCCGACTTTTACGGAGCGATGGACGGTGCCGGCAAGTTCGTGAGCGGGGATGCCATCGCGGGCATCGTGATCACGATCATTAACATCGTCGGCGGGCTGATCATTGGCGTCTTCATGCACAAGATGCCGCTGGCTCAAGCCGCCGAAGTTTATACCACGCTCACCATTGGTGACGGTCTCGTTTCGCAAGTGCCGGGCTTCTTGATTGCGTTGTCCGCCGGTTTGCTCACCACGCGGTCGTCGACGGAATCGCATTTGTCGCAACAAATGCTCGGGCAGGTGTTCCACCATCCGGAAGCGATGTTCGTCGCCGGTGCTTTCGTGGTGGCATTGGCCTTCACCGGGTTGCCGATGATTCCGATGCTGGCCCTCGGCGGCGGCTGCGGTGCCATCGGCATGATGCTCCGCGGCAAGGCCAAACAGCAGGCAATCGAAGACGCGCAACAGCAGCAGCAACAGGCGGCCGCCGCTCCTCCCGCCGAAACCGAAGCCGCTCCCGAGAAGCAGCTCACCGTCGAAACGATGGAGCTCGAACTCGGTTACGGCCTGATCCGGCTCGCTGATCCGGCGTCGGGTGGTGATCTGCTCGACCGACTCAAGCGCATCCGCAACAAGATCGCCCAGGAACTCGGCATCATCCTGCCGAAAGTTCGCGTCCGGGACCACGTGCGGGTCGAGCCGCGCAGCTATCAGATCAAGATTAAAGACGTTGCGATTGCCTGGGGAACCGTTTACCCCGAAGCACTGCTCGCCATCGATACGGGGACAGTCACGGGAACGTTACCCGGGATCGAAACGACGGAACCGGCGTTCGGTCGTCCGGCGCGGTGGATTGAAGCGGCTTACAGCGAACGCGCTCAACTACTCGGTTACAACGTGGTGGAACCCTCCGCGGTGATTATCACGCACCTGACCGAAGTCGTTCGCAGTCATGCTGACGAGTTGCTCAATCGTCAACAGGTACACGAGCTGCTCAACAATCTTAAAGAACGTTCGCCGAAGATTGTCGAGGAACTGATTCCGGATCTGCTCAAACCGGCGCAGTTGCATCAGGTGCTGAACAATCTGCTGCGGGAACGCGTGCCGGTGCGTGATCTGGAAACAATTCTCGAAACGCTCGGGGAATACGCGGACAAGACCAAAGACCTCACAATTCTCACCGAATACGTGCGGCACAGCCTCAGCCGGATGATCTGCAATCAATACCGCGATCAGCAACGCACGCTGCATGTCATCACACTGGAACCGGCACTGGAAGATGTGCTCGCGAGTGGCATCGAATTCGGCGAACGCGGGTTGATCGTGAAGCTGTCGCCGCAAATTGCGGAAGCGGTCACCAATGAATTGAGCAAGCAGCTGTTGAAGATGACGCGCGTCGGTTGGCCGGCGGTCGTCTTGTGCAGCCCCCAGATTCGTGCCGGGTTGCGGCAGATCACGCACTCCGCGATTCCCAAGCTCGCCGTGCTGAGCCTGAACGAAGTCACTCGTGATACCGCCGTGGAAACACACGGCAACGTGCCGCTGAACATCGTGAAGGGTCAGGCGATTCCCCGCCCGACCGCAGGAGCGGCGCGATGATTCGAACACACAAATTCGTCCTGATCGTGCAGGAGCAATCCCATGACTGTTGACGTTCGCACTTTCAAAGCCGAGAGCATGCAGGCCGCGCTCGATCTTGTGCGGCGGGAACTTGGATCCGACGCCGTGATCCTGCATACCAAGCAGGTCGACAAGCGTCGCGGCTGGTTGTGGTCACGCAAGCAGTCCGAAGTCGAAATCACAGCGAGCGCGCAAGTCAACGTGAAGCCGATCCTGGCAGCCGCAAGGACGTCGACGAAAGAAGTCGCGCCGCTCACGACGCGCTCGATCACTGCAGACAGCGATCTCGCTCCGCCGCCGCCGTTGCTGAAGACGACGTCGCGATTGCCTGTCGAAACAGAGTC